>JALSOY010000250.1 GCA_026986235.1 Caldifarciminota bacterium | reverse complement strand
TGTTGTAAATATAGTTTTCCCGGAGAAGAAAAATGTAAAGACCCTATCTGCCGTTGCCCTGTTCTCCCAGGCAATGGGTTTTTACTTCGATAAGTCAGTTGTCAGGGTTTCCTCCAATGCCCCGGGAATAAAGCGTGGTGGCATAGTCGTCATAGGTACCCCGGAGGAACAGCCGTACATTTCAGAGCTACAGAGCAGGATAAAGGATCTTACCGGCCTGACAATTGTAAGGGGATACAAGGACAGGCTCGTCTGGAAATCTTTGAAAGACGAATCCGTGGGCAGGAAGGACGGTGTAATTGTTTTCCTTTTTAACGATAGTGGAATACCGGTTATTGTTGCATCAGGTAGCACACCTGAAGGAGTGTGGAAGGCAGTAACAGCACTGGTATCAGAAGGTTTTGTTATTGAGAACTACAGGGTTATCCACGACGAGTGGTCGGGTTTTGTGCAAAGAAAGTGGGTGGCACCACCTGAAGGGGATTTCTCATTTCGGGATCTTTCCTGGCAGGGGATCCTGCTCCGTGGGGAAGAGGTTGATACAGTGTTGAAACTTAACTTCTTACCTGGAACGAAGTTTGCTCCTGACGGTCACAAAATGCATTTCAATTTCAGCGTTGACAGATTTGTTGATGCCTACACCTCAACGATCAAGCTTTACATCAACGACCATCTACTCGGTAGATTCAATGTTGCGCAGGTGAAAAAGGGACTCGATGTGGAGTTGAGGCACTTAAAACTCAGGAACTATATAAGGATAAAGGCAAAATTGCGGGGTATAACGCAGAAGACCGTTCCCTACATTTACATTGAGAATTCATCCCGCTTTCACATCCCCAGGAGCTGGTCAGTTAAGCTCCCGGACCTTGAGTATTTGAAGCACCTTGCATTCCCATTCGGTGCCACCTACAGGGGGATAAAGCCTGCAATTATCATTGACCGGATGGACATAAAAAAGTTTGAGCTTGGGGTTGTTTTCTCGAGGTTCATCGGATTATCAGGCATCGTAAATTCATCCCTGATATTTGCCACATCGGATAGTGCCAGGGATAGGAAGAGAAACCTCGTTTTGATTGGCCACGAGTATGAACTTCTGAGTCCTGCAGATTCTTCTCTCTACATTGAAGAGATCGTTTATCCTTCACGAAGGGTCCCAAGGACATTCCTGATCCTGCACTGTGTCAATGGGGATCAGGCCCGCTTTCTTATAAATCTTTTCAGCAAACCTGAAAGACTCTCCCTGCTGGCAGGAGAAAGGGTTACCTTTTCCACAACGGGTTTCAAAGTTTCAACACCGTTGTCTCAGAGGGAGATAAGACCATTGGGCCCCACAGTATTTAATCCCGTTTACTGGATAATTGCAGGGGCAGTTCTGATGCTTGTATTGATCATAATTTTCAGGATCTTGCGAGCATCTGCCTGATCCTTTCCACGGAATCCTTTGCCTTGTCCGAGATTGAGCTCAGTAGCCTTGATAGGTTGAGTATGTAAATGGCTTCAGAATACTTCATTTCTTCGTCGTGCTGGAAAACATAGTTGAGGATGTAGCTCACGAACTTGTCAATCTTGCTTTCAACAGTTTCGACTTTTTTGATAATTTCGTACTCCTTCTGGATCTCGTGTTCGTTGAAACCACTTTCCAGCACCACATCGAGCTGGGTGATGGCCTCGTAAACACCTCTTACTGCATCTATACTCTCTTTTGCCATTTCAAGAACTATTTTCCTGACTTCTTCAGGTAGAAGACTCTTGTGTTTTCTCAAAGGTAACCATTTTGCCACATCCTGTGCAGCATCGGCTATTTTGTCCTGGTAGTACAGGTAGAGCAGGACATCGTTCCTGCTTACTGGCATCATGATTCTGTGACTCAGAGAATCTCTTATGGACTCTTTAATTTTATCCGCCTCTTTCTCGAGCTGGTCAACTTTACCACACAGTTTTTCCATCTCGTCGTAGTTGCGTTTATACCACTCAACCACGGCGAGTTCAAGGGTCTCAACTGTTTCTTTCACGATCTTCCCATGCTCGATCATGGGCTTAAACGGGCTTTTTGAGAAAATTTTTAACCAGAACGGCATAGTGTCTCACCTCCTATAAGATGTGCATGAATATTTTAAAGAAAATAGCCGACATGATGGCAGCCACAGGGACGGTAACGAACCAGGAGACCACAATATCTTTCAAAACCCCTTTGTTTATCGCACTCAATCCTCTGGCGAGGCCCACTCCCACCACGGCACCGACCACCGTGTGAGTGGTGGAAACAGGCAGGCCAAGCCTTGAGGCAACGAGAACAACGCTCGCAGCTGAAAAGTCAATACTGAATCCTCGTGTGTTGGTCAGTTCAGTGATCCTCGTCCCCACTGTCCTCATCACCCTGTACCCGTAGGTCGTAACACCGATTGCAATTCCAATTCCACCGTAGGCCAGTATCCACCTGGGAACAGGTACCATGAATCCCTGGAAACCACCTTTTATGGCACTGTAAACAGCTGCCACGGGACCTATTGCGTTGGCAACATCGTTGGCTCCATGCGCAAGTGCAACATAACAGGATGTGAGGATCTGCACCCTTTTGAAAATATCTTCAACCGCCTGATACTCGTCTCCGGATCCTCTATGAACATGCATCCAGAGTTTTGAAATCAGAAATGCGATGAGAGAGAATCCGAGCCCGAAAATCACAGCCTTCAGTATGTCCTTTCCGTGTACCGTCTTGATGTAAAATGTCATCCCAACTATGAAAAAGGCAAGTGAGATCCATACGGGAGCCCATTTCCTGGCATTATCAAAGGGACGATCCGTATTGAGGATGGTAAGCCTTATGAGCCAGAAGACGGCAAATCCCACGAGTCCTCCCAGAATAGGAGAAATTATCCAGCTGAGAACCACATAAAAGAGTTTCTTCCAGTTAACAATAGCGGGACCTGCGTGAATGAGACCGTAACCAACGATACCCCCTATGATGGAATGAGTGGTGGAAACAGGAAGACCGTAGTAACTTGCAATGAGAAGCCATACGCCTGCACTGAGTAGAGCTGCAAGAGAACCGTAAATCACTACCGTGGCGTTGTTTATGAGCTGAGGGTTGATTATACCCTTCCTTATCGTCTCTGTGACATGCTTTCCGAAAAAGTACGAGCCGGTGAACTCAAGGATCGCCGCAATGAGAACAGCCTGCATGGGAGTGATGGCCTTTGCCCCTACTGCAGTGCTCATGGAATTGGCTGTATCGTTTGCCCCGATCCCCCATGCCATGAAAAATCCAACAACAAGGGTCATTATTATGAGTGGTTCCATTTCACCTCTTCCAGAGTGGTTTTCAGGCGTGAAATATTATAAAGCCTGATCCCTGTCTTTACCCTCAGGTATCACCAGAGAGAGCAGGATGGAGATCCCCAATATCACCACGATTACCAGCAGCGAAAGGAAATTCGGGATGTGGTAATAGTGCGAAAGAAGCATCTTTATTCCCACAAAAATGAGAATCGTGGCGACCCCATACTTTAAAAATCTAAAAAGAACCACGAGGTTACTTATAAGAAAAAAGAGGGAACGAAGCCCCAGAACGGCAAAAATGTTGGATGTATATGCTATGAAGGGATCCCGCGTGATGGCTATCACCGCAGGGATGGAATCGAAGGCAAAAATGATGTCCGTGGTCTCTATCAGCACAAGAGCGAGGAACATGCGGGTTATGAATCTTTTACCCATCCTCTTTATGAAAAACTTCCCCTCAGTTGACCTTACAGTTACCGGAAACCACCTCCTTATGAGTTTCAATGTTCTGCTTTTTTCAGGCTCCACAGTTTTATCTTTCTCAAGGAAAAGCTTGATACCCGTGTAAATCAGAACGAGTCCAAAAATGTAGATCATCCATTCAAACACCTTTATAAGCTCAATTCCTGCAACTATAAAGATTGCCCTGAAGATGATAGCTCCGAGTATCCCCCACTTCAAAACCCTCGGCTGGTATCTTCTGTGGATGCTGAATTTCTCAAGTATAACTACAAAGACAAACAGGTTGTCCACGCTGAGGGACTCTTCCACGAGATATGCAGTAAGAAACTCAATAGCCTTTTCCCTCCCCACATAAAAATAGACTCCTGCGTTGAAAAGAAGTGCTATGCTGATCCACATAAAGCTGTAAAGGGCAGCCTCTTTTGTGGAGATCACATGGGACCTTTTGTTCAAAACCTCAAGGTCAATGTAGATGAGGGTACCGATGATGAGAAAGAAAACGATAATCATTACGATTTCGTGATTCACCATAGGCACAAAAGATAATAAACAATCCAAAAATTAACAACCATGAAATCCCCCTTGACAAGAAGGGGGATGGTTACTGCCTTCTATCTCTTCACAGGTGGATTGTTTGGATTCCCGCCAATACCTGACCGCAAAGGTCAATGACTATATGACCTAAATTCCCTGAACAACTTGACTTTTTTGACATTTTCAAGTCCCCCTCGGTATAATTTTCGACCAATGCTCTCTCTAAAAGGAGTGAACTATGGGTAAATTGAGTCGTTTTATATTCACGAGCCTTGTGCTCTTTATCCTGTGGTTATTTCTGACCTCCACATTCAGGTCGCAGGAGGTACTTATAGGGCTGATTTTTTCTCTCGCTATAGCCCTTTTCACTTACAACTCATTTACGGAAAGAGGACTTCAAAATCTGAATCCCAGGAAGGTGTTCTGCGCCTTTCTGTACCTTCCCTATCTCCTGTGGCAGATGATAAAGGCAAACTTTGATGTGGCTTACCGCGTGCTTCATCCGAAGATGCCCATCAAACCTGGAATCGTGCATGTGAAAACTAAAATGAAAAGTGATCTTGGAAAACTCGTCGTGGCCAACTCCATTACCCTCACACCGGGAACCCTTACCCTCGATGTTATCGACGACAACATGCTCATACACTGGATCAATGTGAAGACAGACGATGTGGAAAAGGCGTCGGAGGAGATACCCGGCGTCTTTGAAAAATGCCTCAAGGAGTTTCTGGAATGAGCTGGGTAATTGCCATTGCCATAATCGTGCTCGGTGTGGTCCTGACCCTCATCAGGGCGATGCTTGGTCCCACTGCCGCTGATAGGATGGTGGCAGTTGACTCAATGACGACCATTACTACCGCCCTGCTTGTTCTTCTCGCCCTCTACTTCAAACGCTATATCTACCTCGACATCGCTCTCGTATATGCGGTCCTTGCGTTCGTTGCTACCCTCGCTGTGGCAAGATACATGGAAGGAGGTCTGTAGATGCTCAACGCAATTGGCTGGTTTCTTATATACTTCGGTGCGTTTTTCCTGTTTTTAGGTGCCCTCGGAATAATGAGGTTCCCCGATGTATTCAACAGGCTTCAGGCAGGGACAAAGTGCACAACACTTGGTGCTCTCTCGACTTCCATAGGAGTCGGGTTGTTGCATCCTGCATGGCTTCCGAAAACCTTTATTATTGCGCTCTTTATCCTTCTGACCAACCCCATCTCGTCTCACGCGCTAGGCAGGGCGAGTTATCGCTCCGGTGTGAAACTCTGGGAAAAGAGTGTGGTTGACAAGTGTAAAGAATTCAAAGAATGCGTGGAGGAGGAAAATGAGTAGTCTCATTCTCGTGGTTTCAGCAATTCTTGTAATTTTTATGATCGTCGGGGCTGTTGTAACCATCCATGCCCGTGACCTTCTTGTCGCTATCATCGCCTCCGCCATTGTTGATCTCGTTCTTGCGGTTCTCTTCTACATTCTGCAGGCGCCTGATGTTGCCATCACCCAGGCATCCATCATGGGTGGACTCACAACGGCCATCTTCCTGGTCGTTATCAAAAAAACCGAGAGGTATGAACAATGATCAAAAAGGCTTTTGCACTGCTTCTTGTTATAATCATCGGAATTTTCCTCTCAGCCACATTTGCCAGAATTCCGTTTGGAGAGCCCAAAACCGTGGTTGGTAAGTATTATCTTGACCACGGTGTAAAAGATCTCGGAGGAGTCAATATCGTTACCTCCATCGTCGTTCTCTACAGAGGATTTGACACCCTGGGAGAGGTAACGGTGCTCTTCTTAGCTGCCACCGGACTTGGAATGGTACTTGCCGGTCTTCGCGAAAAGGACGAAAAGAAGCGGAAAAAGACACCACCGTCACTCATTATGCGTACGGAGACGAAGCTCCTGTTTCCTATGACCATCCTTTTTGGTGCATATATCTTCATACATGGACACCTGACGCCAGGTGGTGGATTCCCCGGTGGAGTTGTCATCGCCTCAGCGTTCCTCCTCATGTTCCTTTCTCACAAAAAGTGGGAGGCGAAGGAGAAGTACACGAAGGTTACCGAAGCCCTTGCCGGAATGACCTATGTGGTAATTGGCTTGATCGGACTCTATGTGGCTGGCTCTTTCCTCGAGAACTTTCTTCCAAAAGGCGTTCCCGGAAATCTCTTTTCTGCTGGCATCATTCCACTGATTTACACGGCAATTGGTTTTAAAGTGGGCTCTGAGTTAACGGGTCTTTTACAAAACCTCAGGGAGACGACAGAATGATTTACGGACAGGTGATATTTTACGGTGCTTCAGTTGCCCTGTTTGCTATAGGGCTCTATGCAATTCTTGTGAAGAGGAATCTGGTCAAAATTATCCTGGGACTTTCGTTGATTGAAGGGTCCGTCAACCTGTTTTTGATAAATATCGGTTATGTCTGGGGAAAGACGGCACCT
>JALSOY010000249.1 GCA_026986235.1 Caldifarciminota bacterium | reverse complement strand
TTGGTATCCCCCTTAGTCTCCCTTCTTACGAAGGGGGATAATGATTACAGTGTTAGATATACGATTAGCAAAACTGCCTTCGTGGATTTTTCACTCTGCAGGCGCTAAAATACAGTGAGGGAGGTGAAATTATGGTAAGCATCGTGTTAATCGCCTTAATCTCTTTTATCCATCCTGAGAGTGTCCTGCCTGTTGAGGGAAAAATTTATGTTTCCGACATTGGTAAATTCGGCGTTGGAGATGGGATGATCCTGACCATCCAGGGAGACACGGTAGCCACGAATCTTATCGATCCCAAGGGACTTGCTTACTACGACGGAAAATTATTTGTAACTGATGTAAACCGTATCTGGGAAGTAACACCTGAAGGGAAAAGGATAGAATTCGTTCCCAGAACCGCTTTTCAGCCTGAAGCAAAATTCCTCAACGACATTGCCAAATACAGGGGGAAAATTTATGTTTCTGATACATATACCAACAGAGTTTTCCGTATTGACATAAAAGATCCCAAACCGCGGAAAATATTTGAGATTGAGAAGCCCAACGGTATATGTTTCGACGGTAAAGGTACGATGTACATCATTACTTTTACGATCCCTGCAAAGATCTTTAGCTACAGGAAGGGTAAACTCCTAAAGGTCTTTGAAGATCGCCGCTTTAATGGTGGTGATGGTATTGTGTTTTATAAAAACAGGTTTTATGCAACATTTTACATATCCGGCCAGGTCGTGGAACTTAAAAGAGAAGGCAAGGAGCTCAAACTCACCAAAATCATAAAAGATGGATTAAAAAGCCCGGCAGATCTTGGGCTTTATAGAGACACGCTCTTCATTCCCCTCTTGAATGAGGGGAAAATATTGAAAATTAACCTTAAGGAGGTAGGTAGATGAAAATTTTAAAAGGGTTTCTCATCACCACAGCTGTCGTCCTTGCACTCCTTGTCTTTTTGATCATACAGTACACAGGAAGCGTTACACCACCAGAGAAGGGTACATTTATTGCTGGAGTTAAGGACACTGTTGAGATCATTTTCGACGATTATGGCGTACCACATGTTTACGCAAAAAACATTGACGACCTCGTATTCGCCCAGGGTTATCTACATGCAAGGGACAGATTATTCAGTATGGAGCTCACAAGAAGGGCAGCACAGGGAAGACTCTCTGAAATCCTTGGACAAAAACTCCTGAACACCGACATCTTTTTGAGAACCATTGGCTTTGACAAACTTATCGACACCCTGTGGAATGCACTTTCTCCAAAAGAAAAACACATTCTTGAAGTTTATGCCAGGGGAGTGAATTACTACATAAAAAACGGAAAACTCCCGCCCGAATTCAAAATATTGAAAATTAAACCAGAACCCTGGGATCCCCGTCAATCTCTTGGCTACATCAGACTGATGGGATGGGATCTATCCTCCGGTTTTAAACACGACTGGATTCTGTACAAAATAAGAAACAGGGTGGATTCCACAAAGTTTTCTGAAATCATTCCATCCTGTCCTTCCAATGCTCCACAGATAATCCCCATAAAGAAATCCATTCTCATGGGTATGAAAAAATTTGACGAATTACTCTCAGGTCTCGGTGTATCGGGAAGCAACTCCTGGGTAGTTTCGGGCAAAAAATCTGTTACGGGGAAGCCCATACTTGCCAACGACCCCCACCTTTCAATAAAAATGCCGATCTTGTGGTACGAAATCCACCTTTCTGCACCGGGTATCAACCTCTACGGAGTCTCTCTTCCGGCTCTACCCTTTGTGGTTATCGGTCACAACGACCACATAGCCTGGGGTCTTACAAATGTAATGATGGACGATGCAGATCTGATCATCGAAAAGGTAAATCCAGACAATCCTGATCAGTACTGGTTCAACGGTAAATGGGTTGATTTTGTCCAGAAGGTTGATACCATAAAGGTGAAGGGTGGCAAACCCTATATTTTGAAAACAAGGTGGACTGTTCACGGCCCCGTTGTTTCCGACATAAAGAAAATCAAAGACAGGGTCGTTGCACTACGCTGGAACGGCTACATGAAAACCAACGAACTCAGGGCCATCATGAAGATTGCAAGGGCCAGGAACTGGGAGGAGTTTCTCGAAGGGGTAAAGTACTTTAAAGTGCCTGCCCAGAACTTCGTCTATGCTGACATTCAGGGCAACATCGGGTATGTTACAGGTGGGGGCATACCGGATAGAAAACCCGGTCCCTACTATCTACCCCTCCAGGCCGACGATCCTGGCGCAAACTGGACGGAATTTATACCATTTGAAAAGAATCCCAGGGCTTTCAACCCTGACCAGGGTTTTATAGCAACGGCGAACTGTGTTGTTGACCAGAACTTCCCCTACTACCTGACCGTTTACTGGGAACCTGCAGCAAGAATAGAGAGGATTCACAGGCTTCTCACTTCAAAGGAGAAGTTTTCTGTCGATGACTTTAAAAAGATGCAGATGGATACCAGGCCTCCGTGGGATAAAATTCTCAAAGACAGGATGGTAAAGGATCTATACTCGTATAAAGGCACCAGCCTCGAAGACCTTGCAAAAAGGATACTTCAAAACTGGAATGGAGATGAAGATAAGGATTCTGTAGGGGTTACCATCTTCTACTTTACCCTGAAACACCTGATGGAGGAAACCTTCAAAGACGAGCTCGGAGACAGTCTATACGGTGAGTTCCTTACCATGTCAAACATACCACTTACCGTACTTTACAGACTTTACCTGGATCCGTACGATGTGTGGTTTGACGATGTTTCCACAAAGAAGGTGGAGACGAGAAAGGACATAACTGTGAGGGCTTTTAAAAAGGCAGTTAGTGAGCTAAAGGGGTTAAGGGGGTCAAATCCCGAAAACTGGAAATGGGGTTACTTCCACAAATTTGAGTTCAGACATCCCTTTGGCGTGAACGCTGTTATGAGGAAAATCTTCAACCGGGGTCCCTATCCTGTTTCAGGCTCCAACATATCAGTGAATAAAGCCCAATGGTACTGGAACGAGCCTTTTGAGATGAAGACAGGTCCTTCAACCAGGCAGATTGTCGATCTCTCTGACATCAATAATTCCTGGGCGACGATAGCTTCGGGAAATTCAGGTATCTTTGCCTCAAAGCACTACGCTGACCAGATAAATCTATGGCTTACAGGAAAGTACAAAAGGATAACTTTTGACAGGGAGGAGATTCTCAGGCAAAGTGAGGGGATAATAAAGCTGGTGCCCGGAAGATAAAAAGGTGGTGAGCGGGGGAAGGGCCTCCCACTTCAGTGGGAGGCCCTTCCCCCGCTCACCACCTCTATCAAAACCCTGTTCGTGGTCCTGGGATGTAAAAAGGCCACAAGGTACCCTTCGGCTCCTTCCCTGGGTCCATCTATAACTTCAAATCCTTCCTTCTTCAACCTCTCCAGTGTAGATTCAATGTCATTTGTTTCAAAAGCAAGATGGTGAATCCCATCTCCCCTCTTTTTCAAAAAGTTATCTATGGCCGTTCCCTCCCTTATCGGGGATGTGAGCTCAACCCTCACATTCTCGAGTCGGAATATCGCAACCCTAAGCCCTCTGTCCTCGAGTGTTTCGTACTCCGGATCAACGCCAAAAAGTTTTTTAAAAGTGGAAACCGCCTTTTCGAGATCGGACACGGCTATCCCTATGTGGTTAATTCTACTTAAACTCACCCCACACCTCCCTCAAAGAATCTGAGATTTCTCCCAATGTTGCACTATTCTCTATGGCCTCTATGATCACGGGCATAAGATTATCCTCCCCGAGGGCAGTTTTTTTAATTTTTTCAAGTGATTTCATCACCCTATCGTGGTCACGGTTCTTCTTATATCTTTCAAGTCTCTCGAGCTGTCTCCTCTCGACCTCGGGATCCACTTTAAGAAGCTCTATTCTGGGCTCCTCTTCAACGGTAAAACTGTTGACACCCACCACCGTTCTTTCTCCCTTCTCCACTTCCATCTGGTACCTGTAAGAGGATTCTTCGATCCTTCTCTGGAAAAATCCCGTTTTAATGGCCTCAACAGCACCTCCCAGTTCGTCAATCTTTTTGATAAGTTCCCATACCTCCTCTTCAATCTGGTCCGTGAGCTTTTCCACCATGTAAGATCCGGCGAGAGGGTCAACGGAATCTGCGACACCGGATTCATAGGCAATGATCTGCTGCGTTCTCAGGGCAACCGTGGCAGAAAGTTCCGTTGGGAGGGCAAGTGCCTCGTCAAATGAGTTGGTATGCAGTGATTGAGTCCCTCCGAGAACCGCGGCAAGTGCCTGAAGTGTAACCCTGATAATGTTGTTCAAAGGCTGTTGTGCCACAAGGGCCGAGCCAGCAGTCTGGGTGTGAAACCTCAACCTCATTGACTTTTCGTTTCTTGCCCCGAACCTCTCTTTCATTATCCTGTACCATATCCTTCTTGCAGCACGAAACTTTGCCACTTCTTCGAAAAAGTAATTGTGAGCGTTAAAAAAGAAAGAGAGCCGTGGAGCAAATTGATCCACATCAATTCCCCTTTTCCTCACCTCTTCAACATAGGCAATTCCATCGGCAAATGTGAAGGCAAGCTCTTCAACGGCAGTTGCCCCGGCCTCACGGTAATGATACCCTGAGATGGAAATGGGATTCCATCTGGGCAAATATTTAGAGGAAAATTCAATAAGATCTCCCACGAGTCTCATGGATGGTTCTACCGGATAGATGTAGTTTCCCCTCGCAGCGAACTCTTTCAGGATGTCATTCTGGACTGTTCCCGACAGTTTTTCTGCCGGTATTCCATCCCTGTCAGCAATCACGATGTACATGGCAAGCAAAACAGGGGCAGTTGCGTTGATCGTCATGGAAGTTGAAACCTCTCCGAGGTTAATATCCCGAAAAACGATGGAAAGATCCTCAAGAGTGGATACAGCCACGCCTGTTCTTCCTATCTCTCCCACCGCAAGAGGGTGGTCAGAATCGTACCCGAGCTGGGTAGGAAGATCAAAAGCTACAGACAAGCCTGTCTGTCCCTGTGACAAAAGGTAAAGAAACCTCCTGTTGGTGTCCTCGGCCGATCCGAAACCCGCATATTGCCTCATAGTCCACAGCCTGCCACGATACATGTTGGGATAAACTCCACGGGTAAAGGGAGGTCTGCCCGGTTCCCCCAGCTTCTTCTCTGGATCAAATCCCTTTAGATCTTCTGGTTTGTAAACCTCTTTTACAGGTATTCCCGAGAGTGTTTCAAACTTTCTACCTGCCATAGTGAAGTTATTATAAGCCCTGCTATTTAAAAATTGGAATAACGAAAAAGCTTATAAGGAGAAAACTGATAGCCATAAAGGGAATCGAATAAAAGTGGAACTTTACCAGAAGGTCCCGTCTTCTCGAAAGTCTGATGGCTATGATGTTGGCGAGTGAGGCTATCACCAGGCCGTTACCTCCTACATTGACACCAATGGCCAGCGGTACCCACCTGTCCGTAAAATGTGATATCAAAATCGCAGCTGGGACATTACTCATCACCTGAGAAACAAGTATCGAGAGTGAATAAATCTTCCCAGCTGATAGAGAATGAGTGGAGTCAAAGAGGTTCTTTACCCACTCCTCCCTACTCAACATCGAAGAGTCAAGGAAGAACACAATGAATAGTAGAAGAAGCATCCAGTTGGACTCAAAAATAACCTTCCTTTCTATAATCAGAAAAAGGATCATAAGCGGGAATACAGAGAATGTCTCAAGATTAAGCTCCATCGTGACGATAAACAGAATAAGAGATAAAAAAGAGACGAGAAAAAGCCTTCGATCCGTGCCACCATTTTCGAGTCGTGTTCTGAACTCCATTTCAGTTGAAGAAGTGGAAAAATAGATGAATGAAACCAGAATACCACCCATAATCACTCCCACAGGCAACATTTTGAGAAAAAACTTATGAAAGGGGACATCCATAAACCTGTATATAAATATATTCTGTGGATTCCCTATCGGACTGACACTTGAACCCACATTTGCCCCTATGGCTTCAAAAATTATCACCTTACCGAGGTCATTTTTCAGGTATTTACTATAACTCATGGTCAGAGGGACAACGAGTATCAGACCCACATCGTTTGTTAGAAATGTTGAAAGGAACGCCGCAGTTCCCACAAGTCCCAGAGCCAGATTTCTCTCACTGGAAAT
This sequence comes from Caldifarciminota bacterium, assembly GCA_026986235.1. Lineage (GTDB taxonomy): Bacteria > Hydrothermota > Hydrothermia > B15-G9 > WFZT01 > WFZT01. The sequence continues at coordinate 677 of JALSOY010000249.1, read as the reverse complement.
TCGGGTAAGACTCCTCCTTGCAAACCAATCGAAGTAACCACTGAGCTGGAACCCTTTAGAAATTAAGATTAGACCCGCAAGAGAGGCTATGGTTCTCCAATCGATGTACTCAGGGAATTCTAAAACGGAAGAAGGCCTCGATACAACCAGAACCACCAGAACAAAACTATAGACGATGAAAATGAACTCATTGCGAAGGAGCCTCGATACCCTTTCCACCGTGCTAACCGTATTCGAAGAATTTCAGAATGTGAGGAAAAAGGTTTCTTGATGTGTTGTGAAATACATGGTCCTCGTCCGGTATTATAACAAACTTTCTTCTTTTTGGATCCTTTAAACTGAATTCTCTGGCTGCTTCGATACTCACCGCCCGATCCTTCTCACCGATGATAACGAGTACGGGTATGTCGATAGTCATACTGAGGAGGTCGTACTTTTCCCTGTCTTCAAAATAGGACCTGTTTAGCCTCCAGGTTCTACCTCTGGCATCCTCGAACTCCACGAAATCCTGTTTTTTCAGCTGTCTCCATGCCAATTTGATAAAAGTATCCGATGCCGGTTTGATGGCGGGTGCGACGAGTACCAGCCTGTTAAAGTTCCTGAATCTTGAGTATGTTATTATGGAAACTGCACCACCCATGCTGAAACCAATTACATATATTCTCTCGAAGCCTCTG
>JALSOY010000248.1 GCA_026986235.1 Caldifarciminota bacterium | reverse complement strand
AACAAAGGAGATGTGCCATGTCCTGATTTCTCCGTTCAACCTTGCGACCTTTTTTAAAGCGTTTATTCCTGCCTTTACGCTTTTGTTCAGGGTAATAAGGCCAAATTTCACAAGAATCCTGTTCTCATCAATAAGTGGCACGAGATCTGCAACTGTACCGAGTGTCACAAGATCAAGGTCCCAGTAGAGGGGTGTGGTCTTTTGCCCCATTATTGTATAAAGTCCCATAAGAAATTTAAATGTCACCCCCACTCCGGCAAGATCTGGAAAGGGATATCCGCCCAATTTGGGATTTATAACTGAAAAAGCGTCGGGAATGGTATCACCTGGTTCGTGATGGTCGGTAATTATCAGGTCAATTCCCCTCTCCCTTGCCAGTCTTGCTTCCTCAATTGCTGTCACACCACAGTCAACTGTAATGATTAAACCTGCACCCTTTTCGTGGGCAATCTCAATTCCCTTTTCTGAAAGACCGTATCCCTCATCGAAACGGCTGGGAATGTATGGGATTACACGGCCTGCACCCAGTTTCTTGAGATTCCTGTAGAGAAGTGCAAGGGAGGTAACACCGTCAACATCATAATCTCCGTGAATTAAGATGGTTTCCCCTGATTCTATCGCCCTTTTAACCCTTTCCGCTGCCTCTTTCACGCCTTTCAGGAGGAAGGGTGAATAAAGATCCTCAATCCTCGGCTCAAGGAATATTCTCGCTTCCTCGAGAGAAAATCCACGGTTGGCGAGAACCCTGGCTATGGCTAAAGGAATTGACAGGTGCCGGCTCAATTCCTCTGCGTCGGTCTTCTCTTCTCTTTTGATCCATCTCATAGGACATGAGTATTATAAATCATGTGTGATGTAAGGGGAACTTCCGGCTCTCCAGCTTACTTCCCCTTGACAGATTTTGTCCGGGAGGTTAGACTTTAATCCCGCCTTAACAGGCATTAGCAGCATCACTACCATATCCTGGTTGAGGTCTTACCCCGATCCCTGAAAGGATCGGGGTATTTTTTTCTTCCCAAATCCCCTCCTTGCGAAGGGGATTCTTCTTCTCAAAATCCCCCTTGGAGAAGGGGGAAACAGGGGGATTGAAGTTCAATCGGAAAACATCCCCCTTAGTCCCCCTTCTTCAGAAGGGGGACTTTGGTCTCGTAAGATACCCCGTGGTGAAGGGGGATCTTAGAGTTTTCCTTTTGTCAGTGAACTGATGGAAAGTGACCTTTCGACGCTACTGGTTTAGAATTTCCCCGCACATGAGGGATAGTTTAACCTTCAGAATAATCAAAAACTTTTCCTGGATGATAATCGGACAGGTATCCGGACGCATATTTGGATTTGGTGCCGTTATTATCCTTGCCAGGAGACTGGGCAACGAGGGATATGGTAAGTGGGCCTTTGTGTTCGCCCTCCTTTCTTACGGTATGTTACTTGCAGACTTCGGACTTAGCACATACGGAACCATTGAAGTTGCAAGAAACAGAGAGAGACTTAGAGAGCTTCTCGGTGATATCCTTTCCATTAAGCTCACTGTGTCTGCCGTTCTCATTATTCTCTCAATCCTTCTTTCGACGATTGTTCCCCGCCTCAGGGACCTGCAGGGGCTGATCTTTCTTACATTTCTCAATCTTATCCCCTTTGCCATCTCAGTTGAATGGGCCTTTCGCGCTCTTGAAGACATGAAGTATGCAGCGCTGTGGAATCTTTCCTTTAACCTTCTTTTCTTCATTTTCATTTTGACGGTCGTGCGAAGTCCATCTGACATTCTCAGAGTGCCTTCCTCAAGATTTTTATCACTTTCCTTTTCGTCTCTCCTTATCCTCTTTATCCTGTTTCGCAAATACCGCGACATTGTGGCATTGAGGGTAAATATACACAACTGGCTTTCGGTTTTGAAGGTTTCTGTTGTCCTCACGGCATCGTTCGTTATGATTAAAGTTTACTACAACATCGACACGATAATGCTGGGTTTTTTTAAAACCATGCAGGATGTGGGCACATACGGTGCCATATACAATTTCGTTCTTGCCATCTCCATTGTCAGATTCTCCATTCTCTACGCTGTTCAACCCACCCTGTCCCGGATGGGGTCAATTCCCTGGGAGAGATTCTCCGAATATTTGAAAAATATCGAGCTTGTGTCCATAGGTGTTGGCGTTCTGATCTATGCCGGAGTTTTTGCCCTTGCATCACCAGTAATAAAGATTTTCTATGGTTCTAAATACCATTCACCTGAAACGGTAAGGCTCCTGAGAATCCTTCTTAACGCAAATCTGATAATGTTTGTAAACCTGGTTTTCCCCAATCTCCTCATTATAGCGGGGAGGGAGAGGCTCTACTTCTGGGTAACGACGGCGGGTGCGGTTACAAATTTTTCCCTGAATCTGTTTTTGATCCCGAGATTTGGATTCTTTGGCGCGGCATACACCACGGTTCTTTCAGAGCTGGTTGTATTCATTCTGGCATTTAGCTTATACTACCGCCTGATAAAACCATGAAGGCCTTCATACTCGCCGCAGGACTTGGATCACGACTCATGCCACTTACGAGAGATGTTCCGAAGACACTCGTTGAGATAAAAAATGGTCTCAGTGTGCTCAAATTCCAGATTGATATGCTTCATAAAGCCGGTTTCTCGGCTGAAAAAATTTTTATCATCGGCGGCTACATGTTTGAAAAACTTACGAAGTTTAAGAATTACAATCTGATTTACAACGATCTTTACAATCGATACAACAACATTTACTCCTTTCTGTTAATAAGGAATTACTGGGAGGGTGAAAAATTTTTACTTCTCAACGGAGACACCATCTTTCATCCGGAACTTCTTTTTTCTCTCGTTAGAAGTGAGGGAAACTCTATGGTGATAGACAATGTAAAGGAGCTGGGTGAGGAGGAGATGAAGGTAAGGATCAAAAATGGCAGGATCAGAGAGATTAGTAAGGGGATTGATCCCTCTATAGCGGACGGTGAATACATCGGAATCTCTGTTTACGACGGATCGGCGAGTGTAATTTTCGATCAAATTGAAAAAATGATCCAGTCCGGGGAGGGTGACAGGTGGTACGAAGATGCCATAAATCGGGTCCTCCACAGAGTTGAACTGAGGCCTGTTTACACAGATGGAAAACCGTGGGTTGAAATTGATACCTTTGAGGATTTAAAGAGGGCAAAGGAGATAATTGATGATCTACAGGTTGATTAACATACCTGTTTTTCTTGAAATCGGGGAAGGAGTCGTGGATCGATTTGACGACATACTCAGGAAAAACAATGTGAGCTTTGAAAAACCCCTTGTCCTGAGTGGCCCCAATAGTTCAAAGGTACTTGAGAAAACCGGCATTTTCCACAGATTTGATAAGAAGATAATCAGCTCCAGCGAGACAGGAGATCTTCTGGAGCTAAAAAGCTCCATTTACGGTAAGGGATACGACCTCCTGATAGCTGCAGGCGGTGGAAGGGTGATCGACAGCGGAAAATTTCTGTCAGTTGAAACCACACTGCCCGTTATTGCCATCCCCACGATACTTGCAAGTGACAGCGTTTCGTCACCCATCAGCATATTGAAAGAAAATGGGAAATACAGAAGTCTTGGAACTGTAATGCCCACCGGTGTGATTATAGATCTCGATATCGTGAAAAAATCTCCACAGAATTACACAAAGGCCGGACTGGGTGACCTGATGTCCAACATTTCAGCCTCTTTCGACTGGGAACTTGCCTTTAAAAGGGGTGTCGAAAAAATAGATAACTTTTCACGCCTCATAGCCCTTATGCCTGCGGAAAAGATACTTGCAAACTCTGATGTCTACAACGGGCCAGCCGATACCGGTTTTCTCCGTGACCTCGCAGAAGGGCTGGTTTTGAGCGGAATCTCCATGGGTATCGCCGGTAGCTCAAGACCAGCAAGTGGATCAGAGCACAACATAAGCCACAGCCTGGATAGATTGTTAATGGAAAAGAGGAAACTCCACGGTCTTCAGGTGGGTTTTGCAACTCTTCTGACACTCATCCTGCAGGACCAGAGGGAGAAGGCAAAAAAACTTCTTGGATTCTATAAAAGGATGAAGTTTCCTGTAAATCCTCTGGAACTTGGAATAGACTGCGAAACTCTCAAAAGGGCGATTGAAATTGCCCCTCGTATCCGTGAGAGATACACTATTTTAAACGAGACTCCAGAAGAAAAAAGGATCTCGGTCCTCGAAGAATTCTGTGTACTCACATGATATCTGCGAAAAGGGGGATATTAGTGCTTTCAGGATCTTTCCTTAATTGGAGGGGGATTTTTAAAAATCAGATTCCATCATTCAGATGAATTTTCCTTTTTCAAGTACCCTGATGCAGGCATCTACGACATCAGGATCGTAAAGTTTCCCCTTCTTTTTCCTGATCTCGTCGATGGCAGCCTCTATTCCGGGTGCAGGCCTGTAGGGTCTGTGGGAGCTCATGGCTTCAACAACATCGGCCACTGCAAGGATACGAGCTTCAAACAGGATTTCTCCGTCTTTCAATCCCCGTGGATATCCGGACCCATCAAGCCTCTCGTGATGTTCATAGACTATCTCAGCAACAGGCCAGGGAAAGTCTATATCCTTCAGTATCCTGTACCCAATCTCTGGGTGTGTTTTTATCATCTCGTACTCGAGTGGAGTAAGCTTTCCCGGTTTGGTTAAGATTTCAGAAGGGATAGCAATTTTACCAATGTCATGGGTTAAACCTGCATATCGCAGAGCTTTCCTGCTATCTTCAGAAAGCCCCAGTTCCCCTCCAATTAGAACGGATAATTTAGCAACACGCCTCTGGTGACCGGCCGTGTAGGGGTCACGGGTTTCAACGAGATCTGACATGGCTGATATTATTTCGTCAAAAAGAAGTGACATCTTTAAAAGACTCTTCTCAAGCTCCATCTCGTACTGCTTCTCTCTCGTTATGTCCCTCAGGTAAATCAGGTACGCTTCGTTGCCCTTTTCGGAGAGGAAACTGGTGGCTGACACGAGGAAGTGCAGTAGATTACCATCTTTAACGAATTTATATGCCTCCTCGTGAATGTATGCCTGCTTTTTAATCTGTTCCAGCACTTTCCTGAATTCGCCACCCAGGAATTCAAAAATCTTTTTTCCGACTATAATACTCCTGTCCCTACCGAATAATTCAAGTCCAGCACGGTTCAGGTCAGTGATTACATAGTTATCGTCCAGGACAAATATGGGATCCTTCGACTTGTTAAATATCGTTTCGTATTTTTTCTCACTTATGACCAGTTTTTTCTGGAGGTCAATTATAGGCGTGATGTCCATACCGGTTATCAATGTGTGGAAACTGTTGGAAGAGGGTGGGGTAACCGACGAAAATATAAGGGTTTTTCTGACCCCTTTCCAGGTAAAATCTGCTACTGACGGCAGGATTATTTCACCCATCAACGGTTTTTTCAGCTTTTCCCTTACCTCTTCCCTGTATTTTCTGTCCACGAGGTCGAGAAAGTTTGTGCCCAGTAACTCATCCCGGCTGACATTGAAAGTGTGTAAGGTCATAACATTCGTCTCAACTATATCGTAATTTTTGTCAAGGATCATGTTGATAGACGGTGAAAAGTTAAAGAAAAATGTGTAAAGCTCTTTTAGTCTCTTAAGTTCCGTAATATTGCGTGAAACATGAATTGAGGCAATGAGTTCGTTGTCAGGCGAAAATATGGGTATTGTCGTAACTATGTTCAGTCCTCCAAGGTTCTTCTCAAAGATTTCTGCGGTATGGGGCTTTTTGTCTTTAAGAAGTTTCCTGTGCGGGCACTCTGGAGGTGGCTCACCTGTTTCGTGAACGACTTCGTAACATGTTTTACCCAGAATTTCATTGATATCCATTCCGAGGACCCTTGCTGTTGCCCTGTTGGCCTTTACAATCCTGAATTCTCTATCCAGGATGAAAATGGGATCGGGGATACTATCAAAGAGGATCTTGTACTCGTGAATTATAGGAAAAGATTTTTGAACATCAAGGAGAAAAAGAGACACATATCCCGTGGGGCTGTGCTTCCACAGACCTATAAAGGCCTCTGCGCGTTTACCTTTTGCTCTTATGCCCGTAAAACCGAGGAATTTACCTTCTTTTTCAAGGTCCTTCCAGATAAAGGTGAAAGATTCAGGGGACCAGAGAACATCTCTCAGATGAAATTTTCCTTGCTTCTCTTGTGTGGAAATACCAAAGAATTCTTCACAGTGTTTACTCCAGCTTACGAAAAAGCCGTTACCGTCAAGGAGCTCCACGATGGAATGCCTGAAATTCCTGTACGGGTAAACCTTTTCGACATCAGTTGTGAAAGAAGGCATAACACTTACTTATAAACCGGGCTGTTCAGTATTTCAACCGACAGGCAGATTTTTCAAATAAGATGCGACATTTTGAGATCAGTTGCTACTGTCGAATTTAAAATTATCGGCTAAAACCCGTAGAAAATATTCCAATTCACCTTTAGCCCTCCTTCTTGCGGAGGGGGAAAGGGGAATTTGATTTTCCGAGTTCTGGACTTTATTGATCGTTAAAACGGCAATAAAATTATAAACTTATGAATCTTGTTTACCCGGAGACCTATGATGTCATTGTTGTAGGTGGGGGCCATGCGGGTATAGAGGCAGCCCTTGCGGCTGCCCGTATGGGGGCAAAGACCCTTATGTTTACTCTCCATCTGGATCAGATAGGCCAGATGTCGTGCAATCCTGCCATAGGAGGTAGTGCCAAGGGTCAGCTTGTTAAAGACATAGACGCCCTTGGTGGTGAGATGGGAAAGGCAGCCGATGAAACGGGTATCCAGTTTAAAATGCTGAACACCAAAAAGGGGCCTGCCGTG
>JALSOY010000247.1 GCA_026986235.1 Caldifarciminota bacterium | reverse complement strand
AAGGCAGAGTATCATGAATTTCCTCGAATCCCTCACTGTGAAAAGTGGTGACCTCCTGGTTGACTTTGCCACAAAGCTTATCACCCAGCTTGCCCTTGAGAACCACATTTTTCTCACATTCCCAAACATCGAATATTCGGACACAAAATCACTCTCTCTTTTAGTATCCACTCTTCAGAAAGTACCTCTGGATATCCCCTTTTTCACAATTCTAAGTGCGGATCCATCGAATGTAGCGTTTAAATCAGAGATTAAGGATCTTGTCGAAAGGTTAAAAAACCTTCCCTCCACGAGAATTTATGTCATAAACCCGCTTGATGTTAGGGAAACTGCCAGGTTGATAACCCTACTGCTCGGTGGTCCCGTCCCTGAAGAGGTGGCACGGAAAATTCGAAAAATTACGGAAGGGTTGCCCTCAAAAACCAGGGCTCTCCTTGACCATCTCATCAGGAAAAACTATATCGCCTACGAAGACTCGAGATGGGAGTTTAAAGAGGGTTTTGAAAAAGAAATTGAGAACTGGTACCGTGAAAGAATCAGGGAAAACATGCATCTTCTTACCACCCGTGCTTTTGAGGTGCTAAAAATTCTCCATATCCTTGGAGACCTTGAGGTCAACTTCCTCACCCGGCTCATCGAAGACGATGACCTCCTTGAAGTTCTCTCTGAGCTGATGTTCTACGGTTTTATCACCGTCGAGGGTCCCAGATTGAAAATAAGGGATCCTATTATAGCCGAAGTTCTGAAAAAGGAGTCAATGAGGGAGCCGAGGAGAGGCGGGGAGCTCTACAGAAGGCTCGCAGGGAAAATTTCCCTGAGTGATGAGCAGGATTACCTCCTGCCAGGTATAAAGCTGTATTTCGAGAGTGGTGATTATGAAAGTGGCAAACGCCTTTTAAACAGACTGATATCACAGAAGGACCTGGACGATAGACTTCTCGGAGAACTCGTGGAACTGGTAAATTCTCCCGCAGTATCGGGCAAGCTGCTTTTCTGGAAACAGGACTTTTTAAAAAAACTATTCCACTCAGGGAGGTACGATTTTTCCCGTCGCCTTGCAAGGGATACGCGGGCTTCCATCAGATCTCCCGGTATCCATTGGGTCAACTTTCTCCTTTACGAAATAAAATCCCTCCTGAAAGAGGGAAAATACGGAGAGGTAATCGAGAAGGTTGAAAATAACAGGTGGCCTCTTAAGAGAAACGGGGACATGCGGGCATATATCGAATCCCTGATTTTGAAAGCTCAGGCCAGAGAGCAGCTTGGTGACATGGAAAAGGCCGGATCCACCTATGCCACTGCGGCATTTATCTCGAGAGTTAGAGGACTTGAGAAGGAGGAATTTTTCTCACGCCTTGCCTTTTTAAACCTTAATTTTGAAACCAATCCAGACATTGACGCTTATAAGGCCTTTATAAAGAAAATGCTTCCACAGTACAACTCACTCAGGGAAAAGGGTAATCTGTCCGAATGGATGCTTTACGAGCTCGTTAGAGCCTACTCCAACTACGACTTTCTTGACGAAATTCTGGCACTGACTGACCAGATCTGTAATGACGAGCTTTCTGACTTCAGTCTAAGGGCATCCTGTCTCTACCACAGGGCTCTGGTTTATCTGAAAAGTGGGAACTTCGCGCCAATGTTAAAAGACATAGTAACATCCAGAAGGATGCTCCAGAAGTTTCAGTCCGGTGAAAAGCTCTCCAGACATTATGTACTTGAAGCCATAAATTACTACCTCACGGGAGAAAGAAGGAATCTCAGGGACCTTTTAAGAGAAACTGAGAGGTATTCCCACCCGATTTTCAACTTTATACGCATCCTGCACTACATGATGACGGGTAAGCCAGGTCAAGCATTCTCACTTTTTGAGGATACCCTGTCCCGGAAAACCAACGAAGGATTTATATACAGGATTGCCAACTTTGTTCTTTTCTTATTTGCCAACATGGGTTACAAGAAAATTCCGTCGGATGTTCTTGAGGTTATTAATGAGCATTACAACCAGCTATCGCCTTTTGAGCGAGCGATGTTATATTTCAACAAATTTGTGCACCAGCTTGTTGTAGGGGAAAAGGGAAGTGGTGATCTTTTGTCGGCAAGCCTCTTGTGGGCACGAAAAGGGCTTGAAACCATTGACAACAAAAAGGTAAAGACGGAGATTGTACTCAGGTCTCCCTACCTCGTTCCTCTCTTTGAAAGTATCGGCGTGAAAGGCCTCCCTGAAGCTTGAATCAACTAAGATCAAAACTTGACTGGATTTGCATTAAACTTTAATTTAAACAGTCAACCCCGCTAATTTTATAGGAGGAACGCAAAATGGAGATACTGGTGAACGAAAATAATTTTATTGCACAGGAAGAGCTCCCCGTTGAAATCGTTGAGAGAAAGGGGATCGGGCATCCTGACACCATTTCTGATGCCATAGCAGAGGAATATTCAATTGCAGTTTCGACTTATTACATTGAAAAATTCAGGAGGATCCTTCACCACAATGTTGACAAGGCCATGCTCGTGGCGGGCAGGGCACATCCTGTTTTCGGTGGAGGAGAAGTACTTGACCCCATAAATTTCTACCTTGTCGGAAGGGTCATAACAGAAGTGGGAGATCACAGGATACCTGTTGAGGAAATTTACATCGAATCTGCCAGAAAATGGCTTAAAAGCAACATAAAAAACCTCGATGTCGAGAGACACATTAACCTTAAACTTCTCGTTAAACCCGGCAGTAGGGACCTTGTTGGTCTGTTTGACTCATCAAAGGATATTCCAAGAGCCAACGATACCTCATTTGGTGTCGGCTTTTATCCCCTATCGAAAACAGAGGAAACGGTTTTAAAACTTGAAAGATACCTTAACTCTCGTGAGTTTAAAAAGGATCATCCTGAACTTGGTGAGGACATAAAGGTCATGGGAGTAAGGTTCGGTGATCAGGTAAACCTCACAGTTGCTGCCGCCTTCGTCTCAAAATTCGTCAGCTCCCTTGAAGACTATCTTGAGAAAAAGGAACTGATTAAGAAAAAGGCAGAGGAATTCGTCAGAGGCATCCTTCCATACAGGTTCAACCTTGAGCTAAATTCAGCTGACCTTGTGGAAGAGGGAATTGTTTACATTACTGTGACAGGTATCTCAGGCGAAAGTGGTGACGACGGACAGGTAGGAAGAGGGAACAGGGCAAATGGATTGATAACTCCCTACAGACCCATGAGTCTTGAGGCAGTTGCCGGTAAGAACCCTGTGAGTCATGTGGGCAAGATATACAATGTATTTGCAAACGAAATTGCCAGAAGGGTTTACGAAAAATTTGACGAAGTGGAAGATGTGCTCATCTACATGGTGAGCCAGATTGGTAAACCAATAACTGAGCCGCAGCTCTTTGAAGCCAGGGTGAGGACAAAATCAGGCAACCTGTCACGGGGTCTCAAAGACGGCATAAAAGGCATACTCAACCAGTCGCTCTCTGAACTTCCGGACATCTGGAAGAGATTTTTGAACAGGGAACTCGGGATCTACTGAAATTGATAGTCCTGGGAGTTGAGACATCCACTGACGCAACTCTCCTGGGGTTGCTGAAGGATTGTCAGCCTGTGGCGGAGGTCCGTTCTCTTGCCCCATTTACCCACTCTGAATACATAAATCTCATGCTCAACCAGATATTTGACATTTCAGGTGTAGGCTTTAGAGATCTCGATCTCCTGAGTGTTTCTATAGGTCCAGGATATTTTACCGCGCTCAGGGTGGGTCTCTCTTTTGTTAAAGCCCTTGAGCTTACGCATAAAATCCCGGTCGTGGGGGTCAACACCCTGGACGCCCTTGCTCATGAAGTTCCCATCTGTTACGAAGGTCTTAAAATCATACCGGTAATTGAAGCACAGAAGGGACAGGTCTATACGGCAGAGTTTGTTTGCAAATCCGGGAAACCTGAAAGAATCTCAGATTATTTCATAAAATACCCCCGGGAAATAGAAATAGGGGACGGAATCGTCGCAGGAGTCTTCAAAAATGAAGGCGAACTGAATACGAAAAAAATTTACAGGATCAGATATCCATCAGCCCTGACGGTTGCGCGTCTCGGGGCTGAAAAATATAAAAATAAGGGAGCAGACGAGATTGACCTCCTTGAACCTTTTTACATGAGAATAACCGATGCAGAGGCAAAATTCGGAGAAACAGATAAAACTTATCCCGCTGAAGGCTGAGCACATCGATCGGGTTTACGAAATCGAAAAATTAAGCTATTCAAATCCATGGACGAAGTTTGGTTTTCTATCAGAAACAAGAAATCCTTTTTCTCTCCCCTTCGTTCTGGTTAAAGGGGAAGAGATCATTGGTTACATTGTGCTGTGGGATTACGGGGAATCACTGCACATAGCCAACATAACCGTCCACCCCGACTATAGAAGGAGGGGATACGGTCATTTTATGATTGATTTTGCCAGAGGAAAGGCCCGGGAACTGGGTAAGAAAATGGTAACCCTCGAGGTGAGAGAGTCAAATACGCCTGCAAGGAAGCTTTACGAAAAGGAAGGGTTTGAAGCAATTGGAACGATAAAAGGGTACTACCCTGATAATAGAGAAAACGCCGTCATTTACAGATTAAAACTGGAAGATTGATGTTGGTATTGGGTGGAAAACCTACACCATAAAAGGAAAGCGAGTGAAGATATAGTCATCCGCAAAATTCCTTATAAGGGGGGATTGAAAATTAAGAGGTAGACATCCCCCTTTGTCCCCCTTCTAAAGGAGGGGATCCTGGTCTCCTAAAATTCTCCTTTTGACAAAAGGGAGATACAGGGAGATTCCTCAAAAATCCCCCTGGGGGGATTCCTCCTTCCAAAATCCCCCTTGGAGAAGGGGGAAACAGGGGGATTGAATTTAAGCGGTTTACATCCCCCTTTGTCCCCCTTCTAAAGGAGGGGGACTTTGGTATCCAAAATCCCACTTTGCTAAAAGGGAGACACAGGGGGATTTTCGGTGATTTGCCAATTCCTCCTTCCGAAGGGGAACTTTAGAATTTAATGGATATTCTTATGTCCGATTCTCATGGTGTTCGACAATTGCATCAGGTTTTTTTAGTTAACTAAAGTTAAAAAGGACGGATTCTTCCTCATTCTCTCCGTTGGAAACATCCAGGATTTTAAAGAAACCATCAGAAACGCAGGTCTGGAGCTGGAGTGATTTCTATCTTTTCAACTTTTCCACGGCAGTTTTTCTTTAATTCTTTCACCGTGATTTTGAGCACGGGATGCAAAAAATCTGGTGCAATCTCGGCAAGTGGATACAGTACGAAGCACCGGTTGTGGAGATCTAAATGAGGTATATTCAGAACCTCTGATTTAAGGACGAGGTCTTCAAAGAACAGGATATCAATATCAATAACCCGTGGACCCCACCTGAAGGTCTCGGTGCGTCCAATCTCCTTTTCAACTTCTTTTATGATCTCGAGTAATCTGAGTGCTCCTGCTTCCACTTCCACAAGTGCAACTGAGTTTAAAAATTCAGGCTGACTTTCGTAACCGTAGGGTGCAGTCTTGAAAAATCCGGATTTCTCAATGATCTTCAGACCTTTTTCAGAAAGCCTCTCATAAGCTTTGAGAATGTTTCTTTTTCTGTCCCCGATATTGGATCCAAATCCAAGATAAGCCGTATGGGCCATTCAGACGGTAACCGGTCTCTTTATGAGTCTGTCGAAGTCTTCTTTGAATTTGGTTGCAAAGGCCTCAACGACGCATGCTGCAGAATCTCCAAGAGGGCAGAATGTTCTGCCACGAATCATGTTAACCACCTCAAGCAGCAGGTCGTAATCTTCAGGTGTTCCATGGCCGTTCTCTATTTTCTCAAGTATGTGTACAAGCCAAGGTGTGCCTTCCCTGCAGGGTGTACATTTACCGCAGGATTCTTCTGCATAGAACTCCGCCGCCCTTTTTGCGTAAGTCACGGCACTGAAGGATCTATCCAGGACAATCACACCGCCGGAGCCGAGCATGGAGCCCTTTGCAGCTATTGACTCATAGTCGAGTGGCACATCAATCTCATCTTCAGTCAGGATGGGAGCCGAAACACCTCCGGGAATAACTCCAAGTAGCTCGCTCCCTTCTTTTAACCCACCACAGATGTCAAACACGAGTTGTTTCAAAGTGATCGAGCCAAGGGGGATTTCGTAAACGCCGGGCCTTTTAATCGCACCGGAACACGAAAATAGCTTTGTACCGGGACTTTTCTCGGTTCCAAACTGTCTGTACCATGTGGGGCCGTGCAGCACTATAAAAGGGACATTGGCAAGGGTTTCCACATTGTTTACAACTGTGGGGCAACTGTAAAGGCCATGTGTGGCCGGGAAAGGCGGTCTCTTCCTGGGATGCCCTCTCTTCCCTTCAAGTGACTCAAGCAGAGCCGTCTCCTCTCCACAGATGTACGCACCTGCGCCTATATAGACATAAATTTCAATGTCAAAACCCGATCCAAGAATGTTTTTTCCGAGGTAACCCGCCTCTTTTGCCTCTTTGATGGCATCAAGAAGCCTCTTTTTCGCAAGCGGATACTCTTTTCTGAGATAAATGTAAGCTTCATGGGCACCAATTGCATAAGCTGCCAGGATTATACCCTCAATTAGCATGTGTGGCTCTTCCTCAAGGATAACCCTGTCCTTGAATGTTCCGGGCTCACCTTCATCGGCGTTTGCAACGACATACTTTGGCTTATCCGTATCTTTCGGGACAAAACTCCACTTGATACCGGTGGGGAATCCAGCTCCCCCTCTGCCACGCAATCCGGAGGATTTGACAAGCTCAATCACTTCGTCGGGAGAATAACTGGAGAGTGCCTTTTTCAACCCCTTGTACCCCCCACCCTTTTCGTAAGTCTTAAGTGACCAGGACTCGGGCTTCCCTATGTCCCTTAAAAGTATCCTTTCAAAC
>JALSOY010000246.1 GCA_026986235.1 Caldifarciminota bacterium | reverse complement strand
ATCACTCACCCCTTTGAATACCGATTTAACTGACTATGACGAGCTTAAAAGACTTCAGTGGGAACTCACATTCTGACGAAAGGCGGGAAATGGTTGAAACCCAGATCGTTGCCCGTGGCGTCAGAGATAGAAAAGTTATAGAAGCATTTTTGAACATCCCCCGTCACCTCTTCGTTCCCCCGGAGTGTATAGATCAGGCTTACAGAGATTATCCACTTCCAATTGGACACGGACAGACGATTTCTCAGCCATATATGGTTGCCGTAATGACCGAGTTACTTGAACTCTACGAACATCACAGGGTACTTGAGATAGGAACGGGATCAGGGTACCAGACTGCAATCCTTGCCTGGATTGCAAAGGAAGTTTACACCATAGAAAAGATACCTGAGTTATCAGAGAAGGCCAGAAAAGTTCTGGAAAAGTTAGGTTTTAAAAACATTCACTTCAAGGTGGGCGACGGTACCCTCGGATGGCCTGAATTTGCTCCTTACGACAGGATAATTGTAACTGCAGCTGCACCCGATGTACCTCCACCTCTAATAGAACAGTTAAAGGAGGGTGGAATTATAGTAATACCTGTGGGGGATCGCCACTCTCAGATACTGGTGAGAGGCGTCAAATCGAACGGATCCTTAAAAATTGAGGAGTTTTTCCCCTGTGCCTTCGTTCCTCTTAAAGGAAAATACGGATTTTAATACTCCTCCTCCTCAAACTCGTCGTAATAGTCGTCGTAATCCTCTGGCTCAAGCTCTAATTCCAGGAGCTCGGCCTCAAGGGAGGAGAGGGTCTCTCCGTAATCCCTGAAAAAGTTTTCGAGGTCGTTTGAACTTATCTCCCCACTCCTTGCAGACTCAACGGTGTCGTCGATATCCTGTCTGAGCTTGAGTAACTTCCTCTGAATTTTCTCAAGTGTGTTGCGCAGACCGGGATCCTCTATCTCGGTCTTCAGGTCTTCTGCACGGGAGAGAAGTTCCCCGATTGCCTCGTGCCACCCCTCGGTAAAGTCTGTTACACTTTCCCAGATCCCAAGGATTTCCTCGTCGCTCATACCCCTGATCATCAGCAAAACCTCCTTTTTGATGGTTCTTTAATATAACCACACCCATACATCAGGTCAATAATCGAACCGGGGTGTTCGAAAAATCCCCCTTCTTCAGAAGGGGGACAAAGGGGGATGTTTACCGCTTAAATTTCAATCCCCCTGTTTCCCCCTTCTCCAAGGGGGATTTTTGAGAACCCCTATTCCTTGGGGAAAAAGACTAAAAAGGGATGATAACCGTAAAATCAACTCTATCCGCAAATTAAGAAAAATACTTATCGAACACTCTCATAATCGAACCAGGGCTTGTGGGACTCCAACTCAGGATTCATAGGCTGAGGCGAGGATGTAAAGAACGAGTTCGTTATAACTTATACCCATGTGCTCGGCCTCGGCCGGGAGATCCGATAAGTCTGTCATTCCTGGAATGGTGTTGATTTCAAGAATGTATGGCTCTCCGTCTTCTGATACCACAGCATCGACCCGGGAAAACCCCCTGCATCCAACTATCTGATGAGTCCTGAGAGAATCTTTCTGAAGTTTTCTGTATGCCCGATCCGGTATTTCAGCAGGAATTATAAATTCAGTCAGCCCGTGGGTGTACTTTGCTTCGTAGTCGTAAAACTCCCGGCCCTTTGGTCTCAGCTCCAGTATGGGGAGAGGAAAGGCATCCTCACCTGTCCCGAGAACTCCCACGGTCACTGATTTCCCCTTGATGTACCTCTCAAAATATATATTCCCGAATTCTCCCAATTCCTCTTCAATTACACGGGGAAGCTCACCTTCGCTTTTGACGATTTTCACCCCGAGGCTGGACCCCTCTTCCACAGGCTTGACCACCACCGGTATGCCAAGTTTCTCTATAACTTTCTCAGAAAGCTTTACAGGATCCCTGTTATAAGGATCGTAAACAAAGTCAGGTGTTGGAAGGTTGTGGAAGAGGAGCATCCTTTTTGTGGCAATCTTGTTCATCCCGATCGCAGAGGCAAGTACACCGGATCCAGTGTAAGGTATCCCCATGAGTTCAAGCGTCCCCTGAACTGTTCCGTCCTCACCGGGTTTCCCGTGCAACATAATAACCACCACATCAGGAGAGATTTCCCTGATCCTGTTGTAAAAATCCCTGTCCATATCCAGCCCGACTGCGTTAAAGCCCATGGATGTAAGCGCATTTAAAACCTTTGTTCCTGATCGAATGGAAACCTCCCTTTCTCTCGACCAGCCCCCGTAAAGTACGAGAATTTTTTTATCCCTGAGAAGTTTAATTTTTTCCTTCATCTTTCTTCCTTGACGGCAGGAGAAATCCCTGTAAAAATGCGTGTTTTCTTGTGGTTCCCTGTATTTGCTTCAAAAAGAGAACAGGAAGAACGGCGAAGTAGTTTGCACGCACTCCCCAGCTGATGTTCGACTTTGAAAATATGAGAGTCGTGTAAACTACAAATCCCATGAGACTTCCAAAGTTTTTTCTACTTGAAAGCCAGCCAGGCGGGCTGGTAAATTTTGCAATAATTGCGCCTGTCACAAAGGCAATTAGAGCCAGAAGGATCTCAAGTGGGGAGATGTTCAGAAAAACCCCGAGGGTCGGAGCAAGTCCCTGACCTCCCTGGAACTTCAAAAACAGGGACCAATTGTGTCCCACAATAACAGCCATGGAAACGGGGATGATCTCGTAGAGATTGAAACCCGCCATCCTGGCCATCGCCACAGGTGCAAATCCCTTACCTATATCCAAAAGACCTGCAACTACTCCGTAGAAAGGACCTGCGTTTTTAAAAACATTGTACGCCCCCACATTCCCGGAATCCACATACCTGACATCAATTCCCCTGCCAAGCTTCGCTACGATGAAGGAAAAGGGTATTGCACCCAGAAAATATGCCAGTAAAACATAAAAAACTATCTGCATGGCTTTAAAGATAAACATAACTCCAAGGAATGGTCAACGAAAGCCACCGACAGTATAATTTTAAATATGAAAAAAATACTCCCTGTACTTTTTGCGGCTTTATTTATAGAAGGATGTTTCAACCCCTTCAACCCCAGAGAAGGGAAAGGCTCTTACCCTCCACCCGTTGA
The DNA here is from genome assembly GCA_026986235.1 of Caldifarciminota bacterium. Taxonomy (GTDB): domain Bacteria; phylum Hydrothermota; class Hydrothermia; order B15-G9; family WFZT01; genus WFZT01. Next base: position 3,882 of record JALSOY010000246.1, on the reverse strand, counting down.
GCCTGAAATTGTAATAAACAACCTGGTTCTTGCATATTCAACCAAAGACCTCAACGGATATGTGAAGTGCCTTGATCCTGATTCTTTCAGATTTTACTTTGATAACTCAGAAGACTCTATCAGAGAGATCCTCGAACTCAACTGGGGAATAGATTCCCTGAGCTGGGGCCTTGAGCAGGAGATCATCTCTGCCAGAAATATATTTGAAAATTTCCAGGAAATAAACCTTGATCTGACGGGGGGAAGAGGGATTCCTCTCGGTGATAATAAGTGGGTTTTCATATATAATTATACCCTGAGTTTGATACCATCTGTCCCCGGGATTTCGTCTGTTGAAGGACATGCAAGATTTATCTTGAGAAGGCGGCCCGAGGACAACCTGTGGTACATCATGATCTGGGAAGATTACGCATTCTGAGAGGTGAAAAATGGAGAAATTTGACCTCGTAGTAAAAGGAAAATTCGTGGTTTCCTTCTCCGACGGTGTCATAGAAAATGGTGCCGTGGGAATAAAAGGTAATAAAATTGATAGGGTTTTCAGGGAAGGTGAGTTCGGTTACCATGCGGATGAGATTATAGGAGGCGATGATCTCATAGTCATGCCAGGCCTTGTGAATACCCATACTCATGCGGCTATGATTGCTTTTCGCGGTCTTGCTGATGATCTTCCACTCTTTGAGTGGCTACAGAATTACATCTGGCCTGCTGAAGGGAAGTTTGTGACAGAGGAGTTTATTCGCAAAACACTTCCTGTTGCCGCCTCTGAAATGATCTCCACAGGTACGACTCTATTCGCAGACATGTACTTTTTCCAGCAGGATGCCGCTGAAGTACTCAGAAAAATCGGTATGAGAGCGGTTCTTGCAGAAGGGATCATCTCCTTTCCCACTCCCACCGCTGAATCCTGGGAAAAGCAGCTGCAGTATAACGAAGAGTTTATAAAAAACTGGCTCAATGACGAACTTATAAAACCCTCGATCGGGCCCCACGCACCCTACACAACCACCCCTGAGATTCTCAAAAAGGTACGGGATGTCGCTGAAAAATACGGAGTTCCCATACAGATCCATGTGGCAGAAACCAGACGGGAGGTCCAGGAAGTCAGGGAAAAATTCGGGAAAACTCCGGTGAGATATCTGGATTCCATAGGTTTTTTGAATTCCAGCGTTGTATCAGCTCACTCCGTGTGGCTCGACGACGAGGAAATAGACATATATGTGGAGAAAAATGTAGGCATAGCTTCCTGTCCCCAGAGCAATGCAAAGCTCGCCTCGGGTGTAGCCCCTCACAGAAAGTATCTGGAAAAGGGTGCAAAACTCGCCCTTGGAACTGACGGCGACGCCTCCAATAACTCCCTCGACATGTTCCAGGAAATGAAATTTATGGCACTCATCTGTAAGGTAAACACGCTTGATCCCACATCCTGCCCTGCAAACGAGGTTTTGAAATCGGCCACCCTCCGTGGAGCCATTTCCCTCGGATACTCCAACTTAGGCGACATAAAAGAGGGTTTCCTTGCTGACCTGATCACATTGAAAATTAATAAACCCCATTCCATACCCGTTTTTAACCCCATCTCCCACATCGTTTACGCTGCAAAGGGAACGGATGTTAACGATGTGGTTATCAACGGAAAACCCGTTTACAGAAACAGAGAATTCCTCACCCTGGACTTCCACCGCTCCATAAGAGAGTTTAATATAATCATAAACAAAATCAAAGACGAGTTTAAGATTTGATTAAACGAATCTACGACCTTTTGATATCTGTGGTTAACCTTTTTTTTCGTGTGAAGGTCGAGTATCCTTACCATGGAACTGACATATGGATCCATGCCTCATCGGTCGGTGAAATTAATGCCATATCTTACCTGGTGAACCTTTTCATAGAACACAAAATCCCGGTTTTTATAACCACCTTCACTCTCTCGGGACTTCAAAGGGCAAAAACGCTCTGGGGAAACAATGCTCAGGTAAGCCGTTTCCCCATGGATAAAAAATCTGCCATAAGAGAGTTTGTAAAAATAGCCAGACCCTCCATACTGATTATAGCTGAAACCGAACTATGGCCCAACCTCATCCTCGAAACTCAGGGTGTTACGAAATATCTGGTCAATGCCCGCCTGTCCGATAGAAGTTTTCCCCGTTACATGAAGTTGAAAAGGCTTTTTTCAAGAATAATCAGGGAGTTTGAACTCATACTCGCACAGACAGAGGTTGACAGGGAAAGGTTCATCTCCCTTGGAGCAGATCCAGAAAGAGTAAAAGTTTTTGGAAGTCTTAAGTATGATGTGGTAAAGAGACCTTACTCCATATTAAACAGGAAGACTCTGGGATACTCAGAGAGTGACATCATCATGATATTTGGAAGTGTAAGGGCACATGAAGAATCCCGGATAATCGATGTAATAAAAAGGCTCAGGGACGAGTACGAAAATGTTCAGTTTATACTTGCCCCCCGCCATCCAGTAAGAAGGCTAAAGATTGTGGAGCTTTTAAAACAGAGAAACATCCCCTTCGTTCTGAGATCTTCAAAGAAAGGCAGTTACAGAAATTCCGTTCTGATTCTGGATACCCTTGGGGAACTGTACGATTTTTATCACATATCAGACATTGCTTTTGTTGGTGGGACTCTTGCTCCCTACGGGGGACACAGTGTAATTGAACCAGCGTACGCTGGAGTGCCCATTATCGTGGGACCACACTACGAAAATACGAGAGAACCTGTTGAACTTTTAAGGAAAACAGGCTCTGCCGTTGTGGTGAATAACGATGACGAGCTATTTGAATGGATAAAAAGATTGATCGATGACAGGGATCTGAGAGCTGAAATGGGGAAAAAGGCACGGAAGGCTATAGAGTCAAAGACAGGAGCATCAGAGAAAACCTTTAAACTTATAAAGGCAAAGCTTGAGTCGGGTAAGTAGGAGCGATTCCTCCGACCTTTTCCATTAAGTAAAAGATCCCCCTTTGTGAAGGGGGATCAATAGGGAGTCTCTAATCCATCAGGCTTTTAACATACAGCCTGTATGTTTTGTACTTCTTCCCGCCCATAAATTCTGTGGCTCGAATTATCAGATAGTTGTCTTCAAGTAGCCAGGATACCTCGCAGTAGCGCCATTTTCTCAACTTCAGGCCATCTTCAAGGAATCTGTAGTACATGAGGGAGTCAGCTCCCCTCTTTCTGTAGCCTTTTTTAATACCCAGTGCTATGAGTCTCAGGCCGTCTATTTTATTGAATCCAAAGTAGAGCTTGAGGAATCCGAAAGGAAAGAGTTTACCGTTTACCTTTTTAAGAATCTGGTTAATGTCAGGTATAAGGAGTCCAAAGGCTGCGGGATCCCCTTTGTATTCGACGATCTTCGTAAGTTCCGGGATTGCTATCTGTTTCAGGTCGAGGGCAAGATGTTCAAACTCCCTTTCCGTCATGGGGACGAAGCCCCAGTTTTTCTCCCAGGCGTTGTTGTAAATATCCCTTAGCTTGGGAATTTCCTCATCAACCTTCTTGAAGTTCACATTTCTAATGGTGAAACCCTCTCGCATTGCCCTTTCTGCAAGGGGTTTCAGCCTTCTTTTCAGCCTATCGGTAAAGGAAATGAATTTTTCGTCCACGGTAATTATGTATGCGAGAAGGTCCTTGGCCTTTTTAAAACCGTACTTCTCTATGTGATCTGCGTAGAATGGTGGGTTATAGGGCATCATCACTACAGGTGGGGAATCGAATCCCTCGATCAGGAGACCTGCCACGCTGTTGGTGGAGAAGGAAAGTGGACCGAGTATCTGTTCCATACCCCGTTCTTTGAGCCATCTCGTTGCTGTGTCAAAAAGGGCTTTTGACACGGCGTAGTCGTTTATGGTTTCAAAGAAGCCAAACTGCCCGGTC
>JALSOY010000245.1 GCA_026986235.1 Caldifarciminota bacterium | reverse complement strand
TTTTAATGAGCCAAGTCGGGGGGTGGTTCTTTTCATATATTTTCCTTTATAATCAATGGCCTGGAGGTGAAGTTAAAATGGAGAGATTTACCGTTGACGATCTGTGGAAGGTGATGCCCAACAAATATAAGGCGATAGTAATAGCTTCCAAAGAGGCAAGGAATATAGCGAGAGAGGCAAGGGATAAAGGTGAAAAGCTGCCCCTGAAGCCCACAATTCTCGCCCTTGAAAGACTCATTAAAGGTGAGATCAAGTGGAGACTGGTGAAAAAGACCAAGGTGAGAAAGGTGGTAATAAGTGAAGGTCCTGCTGGGCGTAACAGGTAGTATAGCTGCATATAAAAGCGTAATCGTTGCAAGACTTCTTACAAAGGCAGGACATGAAGTAAAAACCATTATTACCAGAGGAGGGGAAAACTTCATCTCTTCCCTTTCCATCTCCAATCTCACCGTCAACGATGTTTTTACAGATGATGATTTCTGGATGCCCGGCCAGAAGATCCCCCTTCACATAGAGCTTGCGAGATGGCCAGATGTGGTGGTGGTTGCGCCGGCGACTATGCACTTCCTGGGTAAACTCGCCCATGGATTCGCTGATGACCTTCTAACCTCAACAATTGCTGCAATTGACAGACCTGTGGTGCTTGCCCCTGCCATGCACACAGAAATGTGGAATAGCAGAGTACTGCAGGATAATGTCATCAGACTCAAAATCTTTGGATACGAATTCGTTGGACCCTACGAAGGAGAACTCTCCTCCGGTGATCGTGGCATAGGGAGAATGGCGGAACCTGAGGACATTATTGAAAGGGTTATTCAGATTGGAAAGACGGAAAGAAAACTCAGGGGGAAAAGGATCGTCATCACATACGGTGGTACGGAAGAGGAGCTCGACGATGTCCGGGTGATAACCAACAAATCCAGTGGAAAGATGGGGGTTTCGCTATCAAGACGGGCAAAAGAACTTGGAGCACATGTGATCGCTGTTGTGGGAAGAGTTGAGGTTCAGCCCCTGTACTATGACGAAATCTACCATGCAAGAAGCGTGGATGAACTTTCCATGACACTAAAAGAAATCGTGCCTGATGCCGATGTCCTGATCATGGCAGCGGCTGTTTCCGACTTTAAACCTGCAGGAAGACTCGAAGGTAAGGTAAAGCGAGGGGAGAGGCTCGTCGTTGAATTTGAGCCAACAGAGGACATTTTGAGAAGCCTCAGTAAAGATAAGAAACCGGGTCAGATCTTCGTTGGATTTGCCCTTGAGTCCAGAAACCTTCTGGAAAATGCCGAGAAGAAAATGCATGAAAAAGGTGTCGATATTATAGTTGCCAACTATGCCACTGCCATGGGAAGCGACTTCATCAGGGGTTATATTCTTTCAAGGGAGGAGAAAATACCCCTTAAGACACTGACGAAGTCTGAGCTCGCCATTATCCTTTTTGACAAAATTGCAGAAAAAATTGAAAAGTAGCGAACTACTTCTGTTTTTCAAAGAGTTCCTCGGGTTTAA
>JALSOY010000244.1 GCA_026986235.1 Caldifarciminota bacterium | reverse complement strand
TATGAACAAGAGATTCGATGAAACCATCAATCTCATTCACGAATATTTTAAGACCACAGACAAGAGATTTGAAAGTGTTGATAAGAGATTCGAGGATATGAACAGGAGGTTCGATGAGACCATCAATCTCATTCACGAATATTTTAACATGACGGACAAGAGATTTGGCAGTGTTGATAAGAGATTCGAGGATATGAACAGGAGGTTCGATGAGACCATCAATCTCATTCACGAATATTTTAAGACCACAGACAAGAGATTTGAAAGTGTTGATAAGAGGTTTGAGGAATCCCTTAGATATTCCGAGAGGCAGTTTGAAGCCATTAATAGAAGGTTTGAGGATATGAACAAGAGATTCGATGAGACGCTTCGTTACTCAGAGAGGCAGTTTGAGGCCATGGACAGGAGATTTGAGGAATTGATGCATTATGCGGATAAAAAATTTGACCTACTTGCGAAAATCATCTTCAGTTTTAACATCCCCGTGCTGGTTGGCATTATTGCTATACTCATCAAGACATTTTTATTATAGTTCTGTCAAAAACCCTCCAATTATTCCCGGAAATTTGAAAGGAGTGAGTGGGAAGCATTAAAATAAACTTTATAGGAGGAGAAATATGGCTGCTGAAATCGAAATTTTAAAGAGGGTAATTGCAACTGACTGTGGAAGTACCACGACCAAGGCCATTTTGATTGGAAGGAAAGAGGAAAGTTACAGGTTAATTGCAAGGGGGGAGGCGCCTACCACGGTTGAGGCACCATTTGAAGATGTTACCCGCGGAGTTCTGAACGCTTTCAGAGAAGTGGAAGAGCTTACCGGGATCAAAATCCTTGAGGGTGAGAAAATACTGAAACCTGCAAAGGAAGATGAGGGAGTGGATGCCTATGTTTCCACATCTTCTGCGGGTGGTGGGCTACAGATGCTTGTCGCTGGAGTTGTTAAGAGTATGACGGCTGAAAGTGCGGCGAGGGCAGCCCTCGGAGCAGGTGCAATCGTTATGGAGGTCATTGCTTCCAACGACGGAAGGATGCCACACGAGAGAGTAGAACTTATAAGAAGACTGAGACCTGACATGATCCTTCTTGCCGGTGGAGTGGATGGCGGTACCAAGAAACATGTTATTGAGCTTGCTGAACTTATTGCGGCTGCCGAGCCGAGACCAAGATTTGGTGTCGGCTACAAATTACCAGTTATTTATGCGGGGAACAAGGATGCAAGGGAGGATATAAAAAAGATCCTGGGCGACAAGGTCGCCCTTTATATTGTTGACAACATCAGACCGGTACTTGAAAGGGAAAATCTCCGTCCAGCAAGGGATAAAATCCATGAGCTTTTCATGGAACATGTGATGCAGCATGCCCCCGGGTACAAGAAGCTGATGAGCTGGACGGATGTGCCCATAATGCCGACACCCGGCGCTGTCGGCCTCCTCGTCGAGAAGGTCGCCCGTAAAAATAATATAGAAGTTCTCGGTGTTGACATCGGAGGAGCCACTACTGATGTGTTCTCCGTCTTTCAGGGTGTATTCAACAGAACGGTTTCCGCCAACCTTGGCATGAGTTATTCCATCTCCAATGTGATGGTGGAGGCTGGTATAAAAAATATCCTTCGCTGGGTCCCGTTTAAAATTGAAGAGTCCGATCTGAGGAACAGGATAAGGAACAAGATGATCCGTCCGACTACTATTCCTCAGACTCTGGAGGAGCTGATAATCGAGCAGGCCATAGCCAGAGAGGCCCTCAGACTGGCGTTTCAGCACCACAAGGCAATGGCAGTGGGCCTTAAAGGCGTTCAACAGCAGAGGACCATAAGTGACGCCTTTGCACAGACCATGACGGGAGAGACTCTTGTAAACATGATGACACTGGCCCTTATAATTGGTTCTGGAGGTGTTCTTTCCCACGCTCCACGGCGCCAGCAGGCTGCACTCATGATGCTCGATGCGTTCCAGCCTGAAGGTGTGACCATGCTGACCGTGGACTCCATTTTCATGATGCCACATCTCGGTGTCCTCTCCACTGTTCACGAAGAAGCAGCAACAGAGGTTTTTGACCGGGACTGCCTGATCAGGCTTGGAAGTTCTATTGCACCAAAAGGTGTTGATAAAGAGGGTAAACCGTGCGTTAAAATTCAGCTCGAACTGCCAAGAGGGGAGAGGAAAAAACTTACGGTTAACTTCGGAGACCTCCTTCGCGTGCCACTTGGTATAGGTGAGAAGGCAAAGGCTACTATAGAACCATCAAAGAACTTTGACGCAGGGGCAGGTAAGGGTAAGGTGCATGAGGTAGAAGTTGAAGGTGGAGTCGTTGGATTGATCGTAGACTGCCGCGGAAGACCACTTCAGATACCCGAGGATCCAAAGGCAAGGGTGGAAAAACTGTCAAAATGGATAAAGGCACTCGATGTGTATCCGTGGGATAAATATCAGGAGCTTATAGAAAAGTGGGCTTAAATTAGTTAACTTCTCCTTTATCAAAAAACTTGACAACCCCCTGTAAGGGATTATATAAATATTAGCACAACAAAACCGAAGGGGGGATGAGTATGATAAAGGAAATAGGGCCAAACGAGCCTGTGTATGTTATAAGTGTTGCCGCAAGACTGGTGGGATTGCATGTCCAGACCTTGAGGCTTTACGAAAAGAAAGGACTTGTTGTGCCTAAAAGAACGGATAAAAAAACGAGGCTTTACTCTTTAAACGATTTAAAGAAGCTAAAGCTTATCAAGTATCTGACCCACGAAAAGGGGTTAAACCTCGCAGGGGTTAAAATGGTACTTGAGATGACCGTTGATATAGATAAGGCCCTGGAGGAATTCGAGAAAGATGAGTCTTTATAACATAGACGAAAAATCACTGGAGATTTATTTCAGGGAGATCGCCGACTCGCCCACTCTCACCCCTGAAGAGGAGAGGGAACTCATTATTCGAGCCCAGAGGGGTGATAAAGAGGCGATAGAAAAGCTTATTTACTCCCATCTAAAATTCGTCGTCAGTATTGCAAGACATTACCAGGGCTACGGAGTACCACTCGCTGATCTTATCAACGAAGGCAACCTCGGTTTACTCCGTGCCCTCAAAAGATTTGATCCAAACAGGAAGGTGAGATTCCTGTCCTATGCTATCTGGTGGATAAGACAGGCAATAATGAAAGCACTGAACGAGCAATCGAGACTGATCAAGATATCAGGTGAGCAGCGGGCAAAGATGAAGAAAATCCGGGAAGCACAGATTGATCTCCTGCAGGAAAAGGGAGTGGAACCAACTTTTGAGGAAATAGCAGAAGAGCTCGGGATACCCACTGAGGATGTGAAAAAGTCGTATAGTATGATCACCTCAGAAGTCTCCCTCGATTCTCCCATTTACCCGGACAATGAGAAGCAAACACTTGTGGATGTGGTAAATCAGAATGCACTCCCTTCACCTGAAGAGGCTTACGAAGAGGTAGAACTTGTAGAAAGACTCAAAGAGGCGATGCAGGACCTCCGGCCACGGGATAAGATGATACTCGAAATGTATTTCGGGCTCGACGACGGCAAACCAAAAACACTTGAGGAGATCGGGAAACAGCTCGGTATTTCCCGAGAGAGAGTGAGGCAGCTCAAGGAGCGAGCACTCAAAACCCTGAAGCAGAAGCACGGTGAGCTTCTCAAAAACCTGATATGATACACATACGCGAAGACCAATTAATTGAAAAACTCAGGGAATTCTATAAACCCCACCCACGGATAGTCAACGGCTTTGGCGACGACACTGTGATCATGAAAGAAATACCCACCCAGAACCTGGTCATAAGTGTCGACGCCACCATTGAAGGTCGGCACTTCTACCCGGACATGTTGCCTTATGAACAGGTGGGTCACAGGGCCCTGGCTGGAGCGCTCTCAGATCTTGCCGTTGTCGGCGCAACCCCTCTGACATTCCTCGTTAACCTCGAAATCCCAAAAAGGTTCCCCGAGATAAACATAACGAAAATTTACAATGGCTTCGAAAAACTCAGCAGCGAGTTCTGCATCTCACCATCCGGAGGCAACATAACGGCCTCAGAAAGGGTAGGAATCGTTATAACAGTGGTGGGGGAAATACCAAGAGAAAGGAACATCACCAGAAGTGGGGCTGAACCGGGGGACAAAGTCGTCGTTACAGGTGACCTTGGCAGGGTGAGAACTGCTCTTAACATCATAAACAGACACGAAATAAAAAAGCAAATCCCCTCAGATCATCTTGAGGAAATCCTCGAAAAGTTCTATAAACCCTGGCCAAAAATCAACTTCATGAAAAAACTCCTACTCGATGTTAAAATCAATTCATCCATAGATATATCAGACGGTCTCGGAGTTGACCTTTCAAGGATTGCAAGAAGTTCACAGGTCGAAATAGTCATCTACGAACGCAAGCTCCCCTTTAAACCCTACTTAAGAGATGTGTCAAGACTGATTGGCGCTCCACTCTTCCAGCTTGTGGTTGGAAGTGGAGAGGAGTACGAGATCGCATTCACCCTGAGTGAGGAAGAGTTTGAAAAACTCAAGAAATTGGGTTACGATGTCACAGAAATCGGGGAAGTTACTCACTCGCCGCATGTGGGCGTTAGACTCGTAAAAGAAGACGGAAGCGAAGTCTATGTCGATAACATGGGTTACGACCACCTGAGAGGATAGTTCGTTGACCTTACGGTGTTCAAAAAACATAATTTTTAAGCCGAGAAATAAGATTGAGTGGATGGAGATCAATTAAGAAAAGAAAGTCTGGAGCTCTCCTTCAGTGGAGGGGATGGATGATTATAGTCTTTTTCCCGGTAATTCTTTTTGCAATAACGGATCCCTATAAGTTCACCAGTATAGGTAACATTGCACTTACCGTTACAAACTTCGGCGTTCTGGGAAACGGTTTCAGGGTGTACGATCCGCATACCCACGAGCCTCTGCCGTCCTGTGAGTATCCCATAGGTTCCAGAACTGAGCACCTTTACAGGGCTGGCCTGTGGGTGGGGGCGAAACTGGGTAATTCAAGGTTTGTTTCCACGGGCGTTATAGATGCGCTAAATGTCACCCCCGGGTCCTCACAGGGCTTTGAATTCCTGCCCACAGATGAGGCAGGTGACTCTGTTATCCAGAAATCCACCCTTATTACCTCTCCTTATTACGACCTGAGCGCCATTTCAGAACAGGACTTCTACGCTACATACTACGATACGGTCACAAACATTCCGGATCACCACCCCCTTGGTCTTCAGGTAAATCAGGTGAGTCTCGCCTGGAGTTACTCTTACATTGATGATGCAGTCATTATTGACTATACGATAAAAAACATAGGTCTTTATGACCTTGATTCCGTTTACCTTGGAATTTATGCCGAGCTTGTTACCGGTAACCGTGATTTCTGGGGTGAAGACTTCGGAAGAAGTCCATTCTTTCAACACAAGAGGCTTTTTTACCTCGATTCCCTCCACATGGCCTATGAAAGGAACGACGGTTACGACTATCTCGCCCGGGGGATGGTGGGAATAAAGCTCCTTGGAGTTCTTGAAGACACTGAGCATCTCGATTTGGACTCCCTCACTGTTTCCTTCAACTGGTGGCACTGGGACTACAGTGTACAGGTTCCTGACAGCCAGAGATATATCCTTTTGAGCAACGGAGAAAGGGATCCTGATGTTGACGACGAGTATGTGGCAACCAACGGTTATGTTGACCCCGCATTCCTGATTTCAGTGGGCCCTGTTGAAAGATTGAGAAGAGGAGACTCTCTGAGGTTTGTTGTCGCAGTGGTAGGAGGAATGGATGAGGTGGAACTGCAGCAGAATGCAAGCTGGGCACAGAGGGCCTTTGAAGCAGGTTATGTATTGCCCGCTCCACCACCTTCTCCAAGACTCGTCGCAATCCCCGGAGATAGAAAGGTAACTCTCTACTTTGACAATTCCCCTGAATTCGCAAGGGATCCCACTCCACCGCACCTGAGGGACTTTGAAGGGTACAGGATCTACAGGGGAAGTTCTGCTTTACTGCAGGACTCCTCCTGGATACTTTTAAAACAGTACGACAAAACCCCGGATGACTCTATATGGGATGTGGATCACTCCGGGGGCTTCAACACCGGGTTACCTGAAGTTGAAACACAGGGACCTTATGCCGGATGGTACAGGTATGTTGACTACGGTGTAAAAAATGGCTTCACCTATTACTATGCTGTAACCTCCTACGATGTGGGTAATCCCGACATCGGGCTTCCGAGTCTCGAGAGCTCAAAGAGGCTCAATATGGTCAGGGTGATCCCCGGTACACCTCCTGCACCCCGCAGAAAGGTTTATGTTTATCCCAACCCATACAAAAAGTCTTCAGTCTGGGACTCTCCTGGGCCCTTCGGACGCGTAATAAGGTTCAATAACCTGCCAGAAAAATGTACAATTTACATCTTCAACCTCGCAGGTGACCTGGTTAAAACCATCCACCACGAAAACCCCATCTATGGGGAAGAATCATGGAATCTCATTACGGATAAGGATCAGGAAGTTGCCACAGGTCTCTATTACTTCGTGGTTAAAGATGAGAAAACGGGAGAGACCCAGAGAGGAAAGTTTTTGATAATAAAATGAGGAAACTGGTACCCGTACTCATAACACTACTTGTTTCCTGTCACAGGAAACCTCTGGAAAATCCTGTGGAAAACATACCTCCTGAAACATATCTCTATGTGGAAGGCAGGGTTGATACGGTACCTGCGCGGGTTGCTCTCCACTGGTACGGCAACGATCCTGACGGCTATGTCGTGGGCTTCTACTATCACTGGGACGACGAACCCGATACGGTTTTCACAACAGCAAACTCAGACACATTTTCCCTCTCTTCTGCCGGATCAGTTCAGGTCCATGTATTCAAAATATGGGCGCTGGACAACGAGGGCGCTGTGGATCCAACTCCTGCCAGCGTAACCATACCTGTTATAAATTCCCCACCCACCATCCAGTTTCAGTACGGAACACTCCCGCCTGATACAATTTTACCCGTTGCAACTTACTACCTTGAATGGCACGATGTTGATGGAGATTCTACAGTTACGGGTTATTACTGGAAAGTAAATAATGGAGAAT
>JALSOY010000243.1 GCA_026986235.1 Caldifarciminota bacterium | reverse complement strand
GCCTCAGGAGAAAGATACCAAAAATGTTTACCGTCCAGGGGACTATAAGAGCGTAAAAGGTATCTATCCACCCGAGTTTCTGGACTATGATGTAAAGGGGCACCACATAAACGGGTATGGGTACCATCATGAGACTCAACATTGCCATGAAAAGCTGTTCCCTGCCCGGAAACTCGTACCAGGAAAAGGCGTAAGCGGCAAGCAGGGATGTAAGGAGTACGCCGATGAGCGTGAAAACAGATACAACAAGAGAAACATATATGTACTGGGGAAAGTGGACCTTTTCCCACACTATTCTGAAAGGTTCCGTGGTAAAGTGTTCGGGAATCCATGTGGGGGGCATTCTTAAAGCCTCTGCCTGCGTCTTAAAGGATGTCGAAAGCATCCAGAGAAATGGGAGTAGCATCCAGATGCCTCCGGCTACCAGTATTATGTAAACGAGAGCCTTTTGAAGCTTAAACTTCATAGTAAACCTTCTTCTCCAGGTAAAGTTTCTGGAACAGTGTTATAGCAAGGATCATGAGGAAAAACACAAAGGCAATGGCAGACCCGTAACCTACCTGATACTCCTCAAATCCCTTCTGATAAAGGTAATAAACGATCACGGATGTGGTTCCCAGAGGACCTCCAGGGGGTGGCCCGGTCATCGTCCACACAGGTGCAAATACCTGGAAGGATATGATTGTGGACATAATCATTACATAGAATGTCGTGGGCGAGAGCAGAGGGATGGTTACATTTCTGAATGTCTGCCACATCCCGGCTCCATCTATCTTCGCTGCCTCGTAGTAAACATCGGGGATGTTTTTGAGTCCAGCGAGGAAGATCACCACATTATACCCCAGACTCTTCCACACACTCATCAAAACCAGAGAAAAGAGAGCCAGAGATGGACCTTTCAAAATGTACGGAAGCTGAGTTCCCAGGATCATCTCAAAAATTCCCCGCGGCTCCTCGAGCCACTTCAGTGGGTGCAGGCCCACGAGTGTGAGGAAGTAGTTAAAAAGCCCCCTGTTGGGGTCGTACAACCACTTCCACACCACAGAAACGGCAACGATTGAGGTGATAACCGGCAGAAAGTAAATGGTCCTCAGTAATCCAATTGCTCTGATTCCCCTGTTTAGAAGATAGGCGATGAAAAGAGAAACCGTAATGTTGAGGGGAACTGCAAAAAGGGTATAGTAAATCGTGTTTACCACAGATTGCCAGAAGAAAGGGTCCTTCATAAGGTAATAGTAATTTTTCAGGCCTACAAAACCCTTTATACCGGCGATCCCCCAGTCGTAAAAACTCAGCCTGAAGGCGAATATGATGGGAAGAACCTTAAAGACGAAAAGTATGAGAAAGGCAGGGGTGAGAAGTATCAGCGGAGGTATTACCTTTTTTACAATGCCCTTCATAGCTTGTAGAAGATGTAGAGTGCGATAATTATAAGGACAATGGTGAAAATGTTGAAAGAGACGGAGAGGCCGAAGGTTAATTTGAAAACAATGAGGTCAAGTGAGAAGGGGGAAATGCCGATATGGGTTTTATGGAGTACAAGTTCTTTCACCGGACTATCAGGCAGGGATTTCGAGAGGATGAATCCCAGGATGTCACCAGTGATGATGCCTGCGATGAGGCCCCAGGTAAGCAAGCTATAACTTTTTCTCCAGACCATGATTAAGGAGTGCCGGGGGCGGGACTCGAACCCGCACGGGAGAACCCCAGGGGATTTTAAGTCCCCTGCGTCTGCCTGTTCCGCCACCCCGGCAAAAATAATGGAGGCGGCACCCGGATTCGAACCGGGGAATAGCGGATTTGCAATCCGCCGCCTTGCCACTTGGCTATGCCGCCCGTTGTCCTATCTTATTATTAACAATCTACTCTTATCATGTCAACTCGCCGTAATTCACAGAAAGGCATCCCCTCCCGACTTCTCAATTCCCATAACTTCCCTGTGAAAATAACTCTTCGTCCTGAACTTGTAAAAAATTATTGAATCCACATCCCCGTCAATGACTGACCTGAGCTCAGCCTTGAGCCTCTCAAGCTGTGCCCCCGTCAACTCGCCCTCCAGAACGGAATTCTGCACCCAGTTTAAGTACTTTCTCGCAATCTTCAAAACTTTTACGACCCTTTCCTCGGATATGTCGTAAACCATGATGACAAACATCACCACCTCGCAACAAATGGATGATACTCACCATCTCCCAGAAAGTGCTTCTCAAGCTTGTATAGCTCCAGTCTGATAAACCTCCGGTACGATACATTCCTTCCCAGTCCCCTATGCTTTAATGTCGTTGAAAGCCTCCTCTCCCATTCTTCAAGAAATATACGCTGTCCCGTGTCTTTAAGATAGATCCCGCCAAGCTCGTTTCTGAAGTGCCTCGCCTTTATCATGTGTTTGTTCAGCAGGTAAAAGATCGCCCTGTCCACAAGAACGGGTTTGAACACCTCGGCCACATCAAGATTCAACGAAAATCTCCTGAAATTCGTGGAATGAAGATACCCTATCCGGGGATCGAGATGTGTCCTGTAAATCTCAGAGAGTACGAGGACATAGAGGAGACTGTTACCATAACTTATCAATGCGTTCAACCTGTTGGCTGGTGGCCTGCGACTGCGGGATCTGAACTCAAAATCAGGGTCTTTAAGAATCCTGTCAAAGCTGTTGTAATAAACCTCCCGCGCATTCCCTTCAATGGCCATTAGCTCGTTAACTGAATTCTGATAATTTATACTCTCAAAGTGGTCCTGTATGGTGTCCATGAGATCCTGCAGGTCAATACCCCTGTTATTGTAATAGGCCAGGACCTTGAGCATGTTTCTTATAGCTCCTCTTACAAACCTCTTTGCAAGATCGAGTCTTTTTTCTCCATTTAGGTAAAACTCCGCCTGTCTCAGTATCATCATACCGGAATTGTAATGCTCACGAGGATAGTAGGTTCCCACATAATAACCATGATGATTGAAGAAATGAACTATAATCTCCTTCTGCGTCAGGTATTCAAGGAGCTTTTTGTTCAGTGAAACTTCACCAAATATGTAAATCTCACTCGTTGCTTCTATGGGAATGTACTTCTTCTTTCCATCCTTTCTCTGAAAATAGAGTGTATTCTGCTTACGCCTTATCTCCCCGCTGGAAAATATGTAGATAGGTTTTTTCATACGACCTCCCGCGCAAAACAGCATAATTATGATAAACTCAAATCCAAACAAATGCTATAACAGTATCCGGAAAATGATCAATATCCAACCTGAAATCCTTCCTCCCCTGGAACAGGGTACCTGACCATCCCCCGGGTCTGGTATTAAAATTTTAGTATGATCATAATGGGTATAATGTCCGGGACATCTGCCGATGGGGTCGATGTAGCACTCGTTGAAGAGAGAAATGAGAGATTCTCCCTGCTGGCTCATCATTCGAGACCCTATCCCGATTCTGTCAGAGAGATGATATTCAGGGCTATGGACGAGGAAAGGAGCAGTGTATCCCTGATCTGTCAGTTGAATTTCATTCTCGGAGAGGAATTTAAGGAGGCAGCCCTTGAAGCGGTGGGGAAAACGGGGATAAGACCTGACCTTGTGGCATCTCACGGGCAGACCATATACCACATTCCAACGGTTGACAGGTCAAGGAACTGGATTAAGAGGTCAACTCTACAGATTGGCGAGTCATCTGTCCTTGCAGAATACCTTGGTGTGCCCGTTGTTTCAGACTTCAGGGTAAGGGATGTTGCCGCAGGAGGTGAGGGGGCCCCCCTTGTCCCCTTCTCTGATTACATCCTCTTTAAAGACTACGGAAAATCAGTTTCCATTCACAACATAGGGGGTATCTCAAACCTCACTTATATTCCCATGAATGCCAAGAAGGAAGATGTGATCGCCTTTGACACAGGACCCGGTAATGTGCTGATAGACCTTACCGTGCGAAAACACTTTGGCCTCCCTTACGATCCCGATGGAAGGATTGCCAGAAGGGGCAGGGTTCACACGGATGTAGTGGAGAAGCTTCTTTCACATCCGTACTTTTACGCTCCCCCACCCAAGTCAACGGGAAGGGAACTGTTCAATAGTAAATTCATCTCCTGGATAAATCTCGACCCTGAGGATCTTGTTGCAACCGTTACCTTTTTCACTGCAAAAACCATTGAGGTTGCATACAGAAAATTTGTGATTCCTCGCGGGCTTGAGGAGATTCTCGTTGCAGGCGGTGGAGCGTATAACTCCACACTCATTGGATGGATCAGACAGCTTCTACCGGAAGTCAGAATTTTTACATTTGAAGAAAAGGGATTGAACTCAAAGGCACGGGAGGCTATGTCGTTTGCGATTCTTGGGTACTTCGCTTATAAGGGCATACCCAACAATCTTCCACAGGTGACAGGGGCAGGTCACGAAGTCGTTATGGGAAAACTTACTCTTCCCTGAAAGTGAATGATAATCTGTGATCGAAGAGTGTGATACCCGATGCAACCTTGGGATAAAAATCCGTTGACTTCTGAGGCAGGAGTCTGCCTTCTGTTGCATAATTCCACACTGTCTCCACTTCCGGTGGATTGAGGATAAAAAGCGTCTTTTGGCCTTTCTCAAGGAGTTTTAGCCCCTCTTCAGGTGTGCGAAAATAGGTGATTTCACCAGGGGGGATCCTGGAGAAAATTTCTCTTTCGAGAAACTCAGCTCCTGGAAGATCACTTTCGTAACTTAGAAAAAAGAAACCGCTTCTGGTCACGATGCCAATAGACCTTCGGTCATTTTCAATTCTGGTCAAAAGCTCTGTAAGGCTTTTTACCATTCTCACACCTTCTGGTACGATCTCGTTAACAGTTGCCCTGTGTGTGGGAAGGATTACGATTCCCGGATCATCGGTTGAGGTTATTGCAACCATTCTGTAATCATAAGGTCCGCCCGGTCCGTATCTTTTCCTCATTTCGTCTCTGTATATGAGGGAAGTTTTAAATCTGTGATGTCCGTCGGCTATTACGAAGACGGATTCTTCATAACAGTCAGCAATTCTTTTAATCTCTTCCGGGTCCCCAACTCTGTAGAGGGTATGAGTCTCTCCGTGGAGGTTAAAAGAATCCTCCAAATTGCCTTCGGGGTAAGGGCATGGGGAACCGAGGAGGAAGACGAGGCCATAGTTCACACCGGTTGATCTCAGTAAGTTCAGCCTATCCTCCACCGTTTTCGGGAATGTTCTCTCATGTGGAAAAACATAATTTTCGTTTTTTTCAGGCAGTTTAAGGAGGCCGACGAGGTGTTTTCTCCTGTAGTGTCTTCCTCTGAACTGGAATTCAACGGTGTAGATGTAAAAGGATGGTGAAGAATCGGGCTTCAAAATACCATCCTCAAGGAACTTTCTGTAAAGTTTTGCGGCGAAGGAGTAATCCCTTCTGTAGATGCCGCCTGGCAATATGATTTTTGAAATGTTGTAGGGATTTTTTTCGTACTCCCTGAGGTGTTCCTCTCTGATTTTATCGTAAGGCAGGGAGATGGGTGGTATCGGGTATTTTTTTGCCTTTTCAGTGAATCTTACTGCTCTGAAGGGGAGAAGTCTTTTCATGTTAAAAAAGAGTGGAGCCGGGGGGATTCGAACCCCCGACCTCAGGAGTGCGATTCCTGCGCTCTCCCAACTGAGCTACGGCCCCATGGCGGAGAGGGAGGGATTCGAACCCTCGGAGGGGGTTTTGGCCCCCTCGCACGATTTCCAATCGTGCCCCTTCAGCCAGGCTCGGGCACCTCTCCAGCGGTTCTGAATTATACCTTGCCACTTAAAAAATTTCAAATCTGGAGCTTTCAAAAGACAGCTGATACCTGTCCATTCAGATTATAGGGATTGAAGTTCAAGCGGTTTGCATCCCCCTCAG
>JALSOY010000242.1 GCA_026986235.1 Caldifarciminota bacterium | reverse complement strand
CACGAGGTAGTTTCCTGCTGAGTTGATAAAACTTTTTACAGGTGAAGTTAAGGATGTGGGGGTACTCTGATAGCCTGCCCTGAATGACACTCCTCCAATTTCACGCTGGAGTTTGAAACTCATTATCGTATCTGGTTCTCCAATGTCAAAAATGCGAACTTTTGTCGATGCTCCTGAGTTGTCTTTCGTTGATGGATGTGATGTGTCGGAAGCCTCTGTGTTATTTCCTTCAAAATACAGGTCGTAAGGGGATCCGAACCATGTGTAAGAAAAGTAGCCGTTTTCGGTCCACCTTTCAAAGTCCTGCACATGATCTGCCTCAAGAAGATCAACTCCCATGGGTCTAACAGCGTTAACCTCGTTGTATGCCCAGTTTCTCCATATAATGTCATCGTCAATGTGCCATATGAGAAGTCCTCTGCTTTCACCCGGCACTCCCCCGATGAGAAAGTCGTTCTCTCCGAAAAAGTGGACCACCACTCCATCTTTATCCTTTCCACGGATGTGAACATCCCAGGTGTCTCCGTTACAGACAAAGGTTGAGTCGTTTGACGGAAGATCTGACACTTCGTTTTCAACGAGGAAGTATTCGTGATCGTTAATGGGGATTTTAACATATCTTACCGACGAGTAGGGATTTTCCAGAAAATTTCCTCCGGTTACCCGGAAAATTTCACCATTTCGGGCAACTCCGAGGGAATCTACGAGGATGTTCTTTGTTTTGACTTCAAGGTTCAGGGGCATGGGTGATGGTGAGACTGTCTGAATGATACTGTTATTTAGAAAACCTCTGCCAAAAACATACCTTGTGAACCAGTCCATCCAGATCCGTTCCCAGGCGTTGGGAAGAGGGACGATCATTCCTTCAGGAATCTGGTTTTTTACCCCCAGATACGGAGCTGTGGTCATTATCCCGAAAGAACCGATGCCGGATCCTCTCATGTAGGTGTCGTAGAGGTCAGGCAAGAAAAAGAAGTTGTGCCCCTGCTCATGGATGAGTGTCCCCTGAAGCTTGATTTCCTCGCCATCCTGGGACATGGTTTCTGGAAGGATACTTGCATCGTAAACCGTGTCGCGCCCCTCGTTAAGAACTACAAAAGGGGTCCCGAGGTAGTATTCGAGGGCACCAGAAGGGATTGTAACAGCGGCAATATCAAAAGGTGTGTCGAAAAGAAGATCTGACTGCCATGCACTCCCTGCATGAAAAATTATGTATCTGTCCCATACTCCTTCATTTGCATCTTTTATTCCATTCCTGTCAAGGTCGTTAAAGCTTATGGTGGAATCCTGAATATCTGCTGCGATAAAGGCGTCCCTGACAAGTGTTACGAGTCCGGTGGCCATGTTAACGGTGTCACCATAGTACCTCATGGGATGTGAAAGTTTTATCGGGGGTTTCCCGCTATCAGGCTTGACGACCCATTCAATCCTCACCTTACCAAATGTGGCGATGTAATAGTAATCGGCGAGGGCCTCCATCTGTCTGTTAAAATAGGTCCAGTCATGTGGTGGCTCATAAAAGGGATTGTAAATAGTATCTCCA
>JALSOY010000241.1 GCA_026986235.1 Caldifarciminota bacterium | reverse complement strand
GAAAATTTACAATTTCAGAGCCACTCAGAGAGAACTTGTTGATCAGGGCGTCATAACTTAAATCTTTTGTAGTCCGGCTCTAACATAAGAGAATTTAGGTGGTTTACACCCCTTTCTTTCTGGAGGAGGTGGATTTCTTCTCGTAAAATCCCTTCAGGAAAAGGGGATTTTTAATTTCGCCCCTCACTTTTTCCGAACAGTCTGCATATACTGCTTGTAATTATGGGTGGTGAGTTTTTATAATTGTAACATCATGAAAAGGCTGTTTTTAATTGGCGTTGTTGTTCTTTTCACATCGTGCATAAAAAAGCCCGGAGTTCCAGACTGGTACTCCACATATCAATTCCCCATCCTTCACGACACTGTAAAAATAGAAGACCTCCTGGACGACACCACTCACATAATTGTAGGGCCTGATTCCCTTCTGACATTCTTTGTCTCATCTGACATAGATACCATCTACCCTGCTGAGAGCATCAGGATTGAGAACAGGGACACCACTGTAAGGGTGGGTTTTGGTAAACTCGTGGTAAGAGATCTCACTACCCGGGGAATCACGATAAGCTGGCAGGATTTTCCATTACCTGATTCGATACTGGATACGATAAACAACCATGTTAACGACTCTGTCAGGATACTTCTTCCCACCATTTTACCTGACACGGTTACCGATACAACGGACACGCTTACAAAACTCGACTGGGCAAGCATCTCTTACGCTTCTGTCCGGATTCAATTTGAGAATAACTTTCCGATTACCATTTCTCCATACAGCGTCTGGATCTACAGTATTGGAGATTTCGGTGATTCCACCCTGATTTTCCACGGAGAGATTGATAGTATCTCTCCCTATGAACACATAGACACGACGCTGGAGGTGTCTAATGTTTACACGACTAACACCTTAAGGCTCGTTGAGTACATGGGGGTACCGGGAGGGGACAGTGTATATGTCTCCTCCAGGAACAACTTTTTCATAAGGGTCTCTGTGGATTCCATCGTGGTTGACAGTGCTCGGGCATATTTCCCAGGATTTTCCATAGCGGATACATTCGGAGTGACCATGAATTTCGAGGAAGGGTCCATAGATACCGTCGTACTTGACTCCGGGATACTGTCTATAAGCCTGTACAATCCACTTGACATCTATGAATCCATCGAGGTGTCAAGTGAAAATCTGATCACGAACGGGATGCCTTTTGATACCACCTTGAGAATCTTACCGGATTCAACCACGACGATGTACATGAACCTTGCGGGAAGGAAACTAATAATTGGAGACTCGGGAATTTCTTTTGCTGTCAACTCTACTATAGATTCCCAGTGGTTGGAAATCCGGGGATACGATTCAGTCGATGTTTATGTATCAATAGAAGATGTGGCCTTGAGGTATGCGGCCGGCACATTTGATTCTGTTTACCGAGAAATTCCGGAAATTGATACCACCCTCGATCTGCCTGACACACTGAATTTCCGCCTTGCAAGGGTTTACCTCACCGGGGAACTCAGTCAGACGATGAATCTGGCGCCTTTGATTAAACTGTATATAACAAATATAGGAGCTGAAGATACTGTAACGGATACCTTCGAAATACAGTTGAATCCCGGCAGGCACAACAACCCGGTGGTAACACCTATTAACCTCGACCTTTCGCGTATCTTCAGCGTAGTTCCACAGCGAGTGATCATCGATGGTGATGCCGTAATTGATGGAAGGGGATCAATCTACAGGGACGACTTTATCACCGGGTCATTTACATTGAATGCGCCATTCAGAGTAATTTTCCGACCGGATACCATGGTTTCAGACACATCCGTTGACTCCATCCAGGTTGACCAGGATATACTTGATAGATTTAACCGAGGTAGTCTTTACATAAGATTAAGAAACAGAATTCCTTTAGGGTTCGGTGCCAGATTAACCATGTACTCTGATGCAGGGGATACACTTATGAGAAACTTTACCATTCCAGCGGCACCTCACGACGAGGCAGGATTTGCAACGGGGGAAAAGGATACGACGCTGGTTTTCAGTCTTACCCACGACGAAGCTTTGATCTTCGGAGCGGATCAGCAAACTTCATGGATGGAGATTTACATACCTGGAACGGACACGATATCAGTCAGAATTTCCGACTACATAAAAATAGATGTTTTTGGAGAAATAACGGTAAGGATGGGAGAGTAGTGAGGTCATGTTGAATTTAATCCTTGCAGCGATTGCCTTTTTCGGATACAATGCAAGGGGAATTGGACTTGCAGGAGCCCTTACAGGCGAAGACGCCGGTCCTCAGTCAGGTTATTACAATCCCGCAATGCTCTCATTTTCAAGAGCCCGTGGAACCTGTTTCAACATTCTCTACGCCGGATTGTTTGCTGGAAACAGCGCCTTTTCCGTTAACGACATAAACAATTACTTCCAGGAAGGTAAACTCCTTGACTCTGGAGACAAACGGTATTTGCTGGGTCGCATTGGACCGAAACTGAAAGCCGCAGGGAGGGGAGAGGTGTCCATTTTTGGCTTTAAAACATCAGGATTCGCCATCTCCCTTGAGGGATTCGCAGATCTGGACGCCAACCTCTATGGGAAACTCTTCGATCTTGTATTGAATGGAAACCAGCTCGGTTCTGTTTATCACTTTACAAAACTCAACAATTATGGAACCGCCTATATTACTCTCGATTTTGCTTTTAGTAAAAGTTTTGGTATTCACCTGTTCGGACCGGTAAAAAGGCTCTCCCTCGGTGCGGGTATCAAGGCAATTAGAGGTATAGCCTATGCCAGACTGGAAAACCTCGATATTACTTTAAGTACGGATACAAACTATATTTACATAGATGGAAGTGGGAGCTTAATCACCTCTATGGGTGGATCAGGTGTGGGGTTTGACATAGGATTTGGCCTTGAAACTGACAGGTGGAGTTTTGGCATTAGTATTCTGAACATTGGTGCGAAGGTAAAGTGGACAGAATCGGACTCCGTGGTGATCTTCACGGTTCATTCTGATTCTTTCACCATCGGTGAACTGATAGACAACCCGGACACGATTATCAAGGATACAATCTGGACTGAGCCAGCAGAGCCGTTCTATTCAAAACTTCCACTGGAGTTCAGAATGGGTTTGGGGAGCCGCATGTTCGGCGATAAAATCAGGGTATTTGGTGATTTTGTCTATCGTTCAGGACAAATTTACAGTGAGAGGAAACTGGGACTTGCCACAGAAATGAGGTACATACCCTTTTTGCCTGTGAGATTTGGAATGGCTTTCACGAACAGAGGTAACTATTACACGACGGGAGTGGGTCTAAGACTCTTGAAGGTCAGTATAGATGCGGGATTTGCCTTTTACAGGGGGATTTTCAATTCAACCAGAGGCTTAAAGGCAGGGTTGGATTTAGGAATTAATCTGCCCTGAGCGATCGAATTCGGGTTGAAGAGCTGTAAAGAGAAAGGTTCGGGTATTGACAGTTTGTGCTACAATGCTTGATTTTAAATGTAGAGATCAAAAAGGAGGTAGAACAATGAGGAAGGTATTGCACATTGCAGTGATACTGGTCACCATCCTGGGTGTTGGACAGGTCCAGGCTAAGAAGAAGTTCATCACCCTTGGTGCAGGATGGGTGACAGGCGTGTATTATCCCCTTGCAGGGGCTATGTCCAGAATAATGTATTTGTACGCACCTGATTTCAAACTCACGGTTGAATCCTCAGGTGCGTCAGTTGCCAATGCAAGACTCATAAGGGATAAGGAAGTTGACATGGCGATCCTTCAGAACGATATCGCCTACTACGCCTATACAGGCACAGAGGTATTTAAGAAGGAGAAGCCGGCGAAAAACATGAGGGGTGTTCTGGCCCTTCATAAAGAAACAGTGCACATTGTTGCAAGAAAGGATGCAGGTATCAAATCACCTGCAGATCTAAAAGGAAAGAAAGTGGCTGTTGGTCCACTTGGTAGTGGGACCGAGGCAAATGCCCGCCAGATCCTGGGCGTTTACGGTCTCAGCTTTGATGACATCAAGGCCGAGAGACTCAAGGCCTCTGAAGCTGCAGACTTCCTTAAGGACGGAAGGATTGATGCAGCATTCTTTACAGTTGGTCAGGGTGCGGCGGCCATCATGGATGTTTCCATCATCACACCCATTTCCATCGTTCCCATCGATGATGCCCACTACAAGATGTTGAAGAAGAAGTATCCATTCTATGCCAAGGATGAGATCAAGCCTGGAGTTTACAAGGGTGTTGACGAGCCTGTGCCGACAGTGGCAGTGAAGGCTCTCCTGGTTGCCAGGAAGGGTCTTCCAGAGGGAGATGTCTATAAGTTCCTCTCGGTCCTCTTTGACCATCTGGATCTGCTCCACAAGGCTCACGCCAGGGCGAAATCCATAACCCTTGAGACGGCACTTGAAGGAATGTCCATTCCTCTTCATCCAGGCGCAGAGAAGTTCTACAAAGAGAAGGGGATACTTAAGTAATCTTGTTGTGCGAATCAAAAAGTTGAGGTGATGTAAGACAAAATGGCAGGGGAACCAACATGGTTCCCCTGTCCAAATTTTATTCAAGACAGGAGTTAAACCATGGAAAATAAAGACATTCTCGAAATGTTTGAAGAAATCAAAGAAAAAATATTAGACTTAGATAAAAGATTAGGTACTGTTGAGCATCAATTAAGGCTTCAAACCCTACAGTCTCAAGCATATGAAAAGATATTCTCTTTGATAGTGCAAACGAATATAACTGAAGGAAATAAGAGCGACTATATAAAAGGAGGCTATGTAAGAACTGGAGAAGGTTTTAACTCAACAAGGAAAAAATGGGGTAAAAAACCATTATTCTAATCTAAGCAGATAGCTTAGACAAGGTGACATTAGGGCTTTAAAAATGGGGATGGAGAGGGTTGTTTTATCAATAGGATTGATTATTTTGTTCTCAATTTCTTTGTATTTTACGCTTAGAAGATTTTATAAAAAATCAGATATGATTTCTTTATACGAAATTATAACTGATCTTAATAAACATAACACTTTTGTGATTTTATCTGCTTCTTACTCTGTATTTGTTGTATCTAATGATGCTTTATTTAAGGTATTGTCACTAATATTTGTTTTAATTTATTTCATTTATCTGTATGTCTTATATCCTAAAATAACCATCTCTTCAGATAAATACAAAGATTTTTTGATTGTTAAATTCAACCCAAAATTTATCCTGCCTCTGAATTTTGGATTAGAACGCACAAAATCCTTTGAAATCTTTCGTTATCCAACCAATAGAACAGGGGAATTTTTACTTGGAAATTTACACATATTATCTAAACTTGGGGAACTTATCGTTTTATCGATTTTCCTAAACAATCATCCTGTGAGTATTCTCTGGTTTCCAGAAGTATTCCTTACAATTATTTTAACTATTATCGGGATAAAAAATTTCGAATTCTTGTTTTATGTATTGATTGTCATAATGATCTCAAGTACAAAACTTTACATTATTAATAGATACTTCTCAACTTACCGTTCAATGGTAACAGAATTATTGGACTCATTGGGTCAACAACAGCAAAAAAGTTTTGTTTATTCCTATAGAGATATACTGAGGTATGTCTTAGAAAACGGGATAAAACCTGAAATTTGGATTGGTATTAAAAGATTACTCCCTATTTAAAAAGGAGGAATTTATGGAAAAGGACATAAAATTTATCCTTAATTTGTTAAACTATGATCTTTTTTCCCGGTGGAAATTACTTAACGACGAATTTAACTTCGTCAGAAAGCTAACCAATTTTTATAGAGAAGATTCCACAGATTCTAAGGAATACCTTAAACTTGAGGAAGAATTTAACCTCTTATACTCTTCTGCACTAAAAAATATGGAAAAAAACCTAAGCCGAATAAACAAAAAGATCAATGACCTTAAGAGGTATTCTTCTGAATTGACAAATTCCCAAAAAATTTCCAATGACTTCTTGCCCTTTTGGGTATTATACTTTCAGAATTTCTTTGAAACAACAACAGGTATCAGAAGATGCCTTAATACATTTAATTTTCTACAAAGGAAATTAACAAGTTTGGTAAATGCTTATCCTACCTATTTTACTGAACCTAAATTACCTTCCTTTAGGGAAGTTCACATGGCTTACATTTATATACATCGTCTACTTGATGAATTTGGGAAATATATTGAAGAAAATGTCAGAAAGGATTCATACATATTAAAAACCATACCGAAAGATTACATATTCTATTGGGCTTTTAACAATGAAATTGAAACAGAAATAATAGGAGTTGATAATCCTCCTAAACAAGAAAAAATTTTAAAGATAAGTAGTGATTTTTTTACACAATATCAGTATTCTCAATGGATGGTTTTTTACCATGAAATTTTACACTCAGCTCTCGGTTCTTGTTTAAAAAATGCTAAAGAAAATCCAGAATGTTTGGTTTTAAATAACTACTTATCGACTATGATTATGAATATTTACAAAATTTTTAATTACTCAAATTTTCCTTTAAATGAATTGTTAAATCCTACCCCTCTATTACTTGACATACTAATTGACTTCCTACTTTCTTCTTCCTTCGGTATTTTTTACTTTATACCTGTATTTGTAAAACTTTTTATGTATGACCAAAACATGGATAGCTATGAATTATCTGACTTGGATTCAAATTACCCATCTTGGTATTTGAGATTGTCGTCTGTAATTAACATGCTTGATCAAAACGGCTCTATGGAATACCTTGATTTATTTAAACATATCATTCAAAAATTCAAAGAAATTCATATAAATTTTTTCCTTGGGACTAAAGGAAGAATCTTTTATCAACTCATGGATACAATACATGAATATATTACTAGCAGCTGGATTTCTGTCCTGAATGATAAAAACTTTTATAAGATTATTAAACCGTTTACAGATTTTGGAAATTATTGCAAAGAAAACGATCACGCAAAATGTCAAAACTTCTTTGCCTACAAAAATTTTTTAGATACTTATCATAAGATTTCAAATAATCTTCTAAAAATGGAGAATAGCGGTAACAAACAAGATATCCTATTTGAATATGAACTACTTAATATTTTAGAAAATTCCCTGTTAATATATTATCTCTCAAGAGCCGATTATAAAGGAAATGGATCTCAGATAAAATCAGTAGAAATCCTAAAGGTTTTAACATATAAGCATAGATTTGATAAAAAAGGAAAAATGTATCCTGGTAATTTAAAAGATCATCTTACCAATTTTGTTATCAATTGTGAAGATTTTATCAATATCAATATTAAGCATTTATATACAAATTTATATGACCTTAACATTAGTTATTTATCAAACAACTCTAATGCTTTAAAGAACTTTTTGTATGATATCAATGAAAATTATATGCTGAAAAACTTTTCATGGGAGAACTTTTTTGTAATTTTAGCTAAAGATTTTGATTTAGATTCTGCTAATTTTGATGAATTTATATCTAATAAAATTCTGATATTTTCTAAACTCTCTTTTGAACAAAAATGTCAATTATCTTCGTTTCAAGAAAACTTGAAAAGAATAGAGAATAAAATAAAACAAAAATACTATGGAGTTATTAAAAATGTAAATTACATTATTCTCGGTTCTTTGGATTGGTACTCCTTTGATTTATTGATTTTGCTGGAACCCAAAAAACAGATAAACTATGAATGTCTATCCCGGCTTCTTTATAACATATATTCACAAATGAATTGCGGCGTCACTTTAAAAAACCCTGTGGTTTACAGTGAATCTGGAATCTTTATTGGCAATAGTGTGTCAGACAAAATATCAATAGAATCCCCAGAAATACTTATAAGATTCTCAAAAGGAGCAAACTCCTACTGGGACATTAAAAGAGTAAAAAGTTACCTCAATAAATTCGGCAAAACAAAAATTTATCTCGGGAAAAGTGATTTAAAACTGACGCTATATGGACAACATAATTGTGATAAAATAAGAAACATTATCTACGATATAATAGATATCACTGACCATGTACTAGATATAAAAATAATTCCTTAACCCCGCTCACTTATACCTGTAAACTATCCTTCCTCTCGTCAGGTCGTAGGGGGAAAGCTCCACTGTAACCCTGTCTCCCGGGAGTATTCTAATAAAGTGCATCCTCATCTTACCAGAAACATGCGCAAGTATCACATGCCCGTTCTCCAGCTCAACGCGAAACATCGCGTTGGGCAAAACCTCTTTTACCGTTCCTTCAACCCTTATTACATTCTTTTTCTTCGCCATGGCTTTCCTTCAGTTTATATTTTTGTAAGGATTTCCGGACCATTGTCAAGTATCGCTATGGTATGCTCAAAGTGGGCAGAAAGAGACCCGTCCTTTGTAACAACAGTCCATCCATCCTTTTTCGTCTTAACATGAGGACGACCCATGTTGACCATAGGTTCAAGTGCCAGGGTCATCCCCCTTTTCAATAGAGGTCCCCTACCCGGAGGACCATAATTTGGAACAAAAGGCTCCTCGTGAAGTTTCAAACCCACACCATGACCTCCAAGGTCTCTCACCACGGAAAATCCAGCTTCTTCCGCAGTTTTCTGGATAGCGTGTGATATATCGGAAAGGCGGTTCCCCGGAACGGCCTTTTCAATTCCACGGTAAAGAGCCTTTTCCGTGGTTTCAACAAGCTTTTTCACCGAGGGCGAGACCTCACCTACTACGATCGTAATTGCTGCATCCCCTATGTAGCCGTTGTAAACGACTCCCACATCAACTTTAACGAGATCACCTTCCTTTATCCTTCTACTTCCCGGGATTCCATGTACCACTTCGTCGTTGAGAGAGATACAACTTGAGGCAGGAAATCCTCTGTAACCCAGGAAGGCAGGACGCCCTCCCTTGCTCTCTATAAACTCACGGATCTTCTCGTCAACTTCTCTGGTGGTAATACCAGGAACTACAATTTCCCGTGCAAATTGAAGAACCTCTGCAACGATCCGGGAGGCTTTCCTAATTCCTTCTATTTCCTCATCCGTCTTTATGATGATCATCCAAAAATCACTTCCTCGATGGCACTGGTGATCTTTTCCGGATCTCCCGTTCCGTCAACCTCCACGAGTAACCCTTTTTCTCTATAGTATCCAATCAGAGGTGCCGTCCGTTCTCTGTAAACATCCAGTCTTCTCCTGATGGTTTCAGGGTTGTCGTCCTTTCGTTGAACGAGCTTCGTCCCACAGACATCACAGATTTCGTCATTCCGTGGAGGATTGTAAATCATGTTATAAACAGCGCCACAGTTTGGGCATATCCTTCTGGCACTGAGTCTTTTTACGATCTCCTCGTCCGGAACATCAAGGAGTATAACGGCCTTCAGGGGAAGCCTTTTTCTGGCGAGGAGTTCATCCAGGCCCACTGCCTGTTTCACGGTCCGGGGGAAACCGTCGAGGATAAATCCTCTGTCAATCTTTTCAAGCTGCTCTTCAATGAGTCCAAGCATTATTTCGTCCGGAACAAGCTCACCTTTTTTCATGTAACCATCGGCGATCTTTCCGAGTTCTGTCCCGTTTTTTACGGCCTCACGGAGAATGTCACCCGTAGAAATTTTGACAAGTCCATGCTTTTTTGCAATTATTTCCGCTTGAGTGCCTTTACCGGCACCAGGAGGTCCGAGGAAGATAAAGTTCAGAACCGCCATCCTCTCAATCTCCCCTTCTTCAAAAGGCCTTCGTACTGCCTCATTATAAGCTGGGCCTCAATCTTCTGCATGATCTCAAGGGCAACACCAACTATTATCAGGAGTCTTGTTCCACCGAAGTAAAACGGTATGTTCGTCCACCTAATGAGGTACCAGGGAAGAATGGCGATTATTGCGAAGAAAACAGCTCCGGGCAGGAGAATCCTCGTCATTATTGTGTCGATATACTCTGCAGTTTTGGGTCCCGGTCTAACACCGGGAATAAATCCTGAGTATCTCTGGAGATTATCGGCAAGGTCCTTTGGATTCATAACAACAGCTGTATAGTAGTATGCAAAGAAGATTATAAGAGCGGCATAAATCAGGTCATAAATGAGATTTCCGGGTCTAAACCAGTTGGTAAAGTTCTGAGCCCAGGGGGCAGAAACGAATGTCGTAACAGTATTTGGAAACATCAATAAAGCCTGGGCAAAAATGATGGGGATCACGCCTGCGGTGTTGACTGTCAGGGGCAGATATGACGACTGGCCACCATAAACCCTTCTACCAACGACCCTCTTTGCATACTGTATGGGTATTCTTCTCTGGGCTTCGGTAACGGCCACAACAGCAGCAGTTACACCCAGCATCACAATGAATACGAAAAGAAGGGTTATCGGAGAAATACCACCACTCTTCAGGAGTCTGATGGTATTCATTATCTCGTTGGGGACGGAGTCCAGCGTGCCGGCGAATATTATGATGGAGATTCCGTTACCTATTCCGAAGTCCGTGATCTGTTCGCCGAGCCACATGAGGAAGATGGAGCCGGCGGCAAGGGAAATAACTGTCAGGAATATAAATCCCGGGCCAGGGTTGGGGACAACAGGTGCACCCGTGGGACTTGTGAGCCTCTGGAGAAAAATGGATACGCCAAAGGCCTGAATACCTGCAATGAGTATGGTAAGGTAGCGGGTGTACTGGTTGATCTTCCTCCTTCCGTGTTCGCCTTCTTTCTGGAGTCTTTCAAGATAGGGCCAGGCGGTCGTCAGGAGCTGTATGACGATCGAAGCGGAGATGTAGGGCATGATCCCGACCCCAAAAATGGCGGCTCTCGAGAGGGCGCCACCAACGAAGATGTCGTATAACCCAAAAACGGTGCCTCTCAGCTGGTTGAAGAATTCACCGAGTGCCCTTGCGTCAACACCGGGTAGGGGAATATGAGTTCCAATTCGATAGACGAAGATGATCAGGAGTGTGTAGATTATCTTCTTTCTCAGGTCACTGATTTTTACTATGTTTCCAACACTTTGAAGCATTCCTTATTCCTCTTTTGCTTCGGGTAAAATGACTTTACCACCTGCCTTTTCAATCTTCTCCTTTGCTTTTTCGCTAACGGCATCTACTTCCACTTCCAGTGCCTTGGTGATCTCACCCCGGGCAAGGATCTTAACCGGCTTTTTAGCTGAGCGAATGAGCCTCCTCTTTTCAAGCTCTTCTCTGGTAACCCTCTCACCCGCCTCAAATTTGGCCTCTAACTTATCAAGGTTGACCACCTGATAAACGACCTTAAAAGGATAGTTGGAAAAACCCCTCTTGGGCAGTCTTCTGTAGAGGGGCATCTGACCACCCTCAAACCATCTGGGCTTTGCACCTCCGGAGCGCGATTTCTGGCCCTTGTGACCGTATCCGGCAGTCTTTCCGAGTCCTGATCCCGGACCCCTGCCCTTCCTCTTTTTCTCTTTAACTGCACCATTTGCAGGTGCCAGGTTGGAAAGGTCAAACATCGTTTATTCCTCCTTTTCTATCTCTTCGACTTTCACAAGATGCTTTACAACCTCAATCATACCCCTGATCTGGGGAGTGTCCTTTTTAACAGTGGACCTGTTAAGTTTTCTCAAACCCAGAGCATCAAGAGTTCTCTTGGCCTTCTTGTTCTGGTCTATTCTGCTCCTCACCAGTGTGATCCTCAAGTACCTTTCTTTCACGGCCATACCTCCTTAAAATTCTTCTCAATGGTACACCCCTTACCCTGGCAACTCTTTCAGGATTCTTGAGTTTTAGAAGTCCATTCAGGGTAGCCTTGAGCATGTTTATGGAATTGTTTGAACCGAGGGATTTTGTCAGAGCGTTTTCGTAACCCGCTGCCTCGAGGATGGCACGGACAGGCTGGGATGCAATGATTCCCGTACCGGGAGCTGCCGGCTTAAGGAGTATCTTGCTTGCACCCTCACGACCTATAACCTCGTGTGGAAGTGTACCGTTCAGAATGGGTACTTTGACGAGATTCTTCCTTGCTTTCCTCGTTGCCTTCTGTATCGCCTCGGGTGTTTCCTGCGCTTTTCCGTGACCTATCCCCACTCTACCCTGTCCGTCTCCCACGACAACCCAGGCAGAAATTTTAAAGTTTCTACCACCTTTTGTTACTTTTGTAACCCTTTTTAAGACAACCACGCTTTCTGTAAGTTCTGTGACGCCTCTTTCTGCCATAGTTTCACTCCTTTAAAATTCGAGGCCGCCTTCCCTGGCTCCGTCGGCCAGAGCCTTGATCCTACCGTGATACTTGTATCCGGCTCGATCAAATGCGACTTTTTTGATTCCTCTGTCAAGTGCCCGCTTTGCTATGAGCTTACCCACTTCCCTCGCTTTTTCGATCTTTCCTTTCATCTCCTTTATGGCATCTCTTATCTCGGGAGAAAGGGAAGATGCACCTGTAATCACACGGGATGGTCCAATAGGGGGATCAACAACGATCTGTGCCCAGATATGTTTATTGGATTTGTAAACGACGAGTCTGGGTCTCTCTTCCGTCCCTTTGACCTTTTTTCTAACCCGCAAATGTCTCCTTTTTCTTCTCCAAACCTTAATCTCTGGTCTCATATTCTCACCTCACGCTTTAACGCCGGCTTTTCCTGCTTTCCTTCTAACATGTTCACCAACATATCTGATACCTTTACCCTTATAGGGCTCTGGCGGCCTTACCGCCCTCACATCGGCAGCAAATTGCCCCACCTTCTGCTTGTCAATCCCTTCTACGATAATTTTATTCTGTCCTTCAACCTTCACCGTAATACCTTCAGGTGGAGTTATAACGACATCGTGAGAAAAACCGACCTGCAAAACGAGATTCTTACCCTCCATCTTTGCCCTGTAACCTGTGCCTTGAACTTCAAGCTCTTTTTTGAATCCTTCTTTTACCCCGATGATCATGTTATTTATAATCTGTCTCGTGGTTCCGTGAAGTGCTCTGTGAAACTTTTTGTCAGACGGCCTTTTTACGAGAATCTCTTTATCTTTCATTTCGATTATCATGTCAGGGTGAGGTCTGAACTCCAGCTGGCCTTTCGGTCCTTTAACGGTGATCAAACCATCTTTATACTCGACTGTGACACCATCTGGAATCTGTATGGGCATCTTTCCTATTCTTGACATTCTTACACCTCCTTACCATACAAATAGCATGAGCTCGCCACCGACTTTTTTCATACGGGCTTCACGGTCAGTGAGGAGTCCCTGAGAGGTAGAGATAATGGCAATACCCATACCGTTTTTAACCCAGGGGATGCTATCGGAACTCACATATATCCTTCTCGAAGGTTTAGAAACTCTCTGCAGGTCTTCAATAACCGGTTCACCATATTCGTCGTACTTAAGAACCACCCTGATTTTACCGCCTTTCTCTTCAGATATGACCTGGTAGTCTTCAATAAATCCCTCACGCTTCAAAATTTTCAGGATCTCGAGCTTTAGCTTCGATTTCGGCTCGATAATTACATCCTCTTTCTTGATTCTTACGGCATTCCTGATTCTGGTGAGCATATCGGCAATTGGATCAGTATTCATTCTCCAACCTCCTCACCAGCTTGCCTTTTTAACACCGGGGATCTCTCCCCTCAGTGCAAGCTCTCTGAAACAGATACGACAGAGTCCGAATTTTCTTATGTAACCGTGGGGTCTGCCGCATCTTTTGCATCTGTTTCTGTGTCTCACTTTAAACTTGGGCTCTTTCATAAATGTCTTTACAACTTTCGCCTTCCTTGCCATTACGACCTCCTCTCAAATGGGAAACCAAACTCCTCAAGGAGTCTCATTGCCTCCTCATCGGTCTCCGCTGTTGTAACAATTGCAATATCCATTCCGAAAACTTTTTTCACCTTATCAATGTCGATCTCCGGGAAAACCGTGTGTTCGTTAAGTCCAAAGTTATAGTTTCCTCTTCCATCGAAGGAATCTCTTGGTAACCCTCTGAAGTCTCTCACGCGGGGCAGGGCAAAGTTGATGAGTCTATCAAGGAAGTCGTGAGCCATTCTGCCGCGCAGTGTAACCTTTAAACCTATGGGCATTCCTTTCCTGAGGTGGAAGGCGGCAACCGCTTTCCTTGCCCTCCTTATCACAGGTTTCTGGCCGGTGATCATGGCCAGATCCTCAGCAATAACATCCAGCACCTTAGGATCCTGAACAGCTTCGCCCACACCCACATTAATCACAATCTTTTCAATTTTCGGAACCTGGTGAATATTTTTGTATCCCAGTTCCTTCATCAACTTCGGCCTTATCTTCTCGTTGTATTCCTGCATGTACCTTGACATCACTCGATCACCTCACCGCATTTTTTGCAGTATCTCACCTTTCTACCGTCTTCGAGAAATTTAAAGCCCACACGGGTAGGATTCCCGCAGTTTGGACAGATGAGTCTGACATTGGAAACATGAATAGGTGCCTCCATCTCTATGATTCCATGGGGCTGTTCTGGTGAAGTTCTCCTCTGGTGCTTCTTCACTTTGTTAACATCTTCGACGATAATCCTGTTGGTTTCCGGGAAAACCTTGATAACTTTACCGATTTTGCCCCGGGTTCGGTTGTGGTCGCCTTTAACAACCAGGACTGTGTCACCTTTTTTTATCTTCGCAGCCATTTAGACCACCTCCGGAGCAAGTGAGACGATTTTCATAAACTTCCTGTCTCTGAGTTCCCTTGCAACGGGACCGAACACGCGGGTTCCTTTGGGATCGTTGTACTGGTCAATGAGAACGGCGGCGTTATCGTCGAATTTAATGTATGTTCCATCCGGTCTTCTCATCTCCTTCTTCGTTCTGACTATTACGGCTTTAAGAACATCACCCTTCTTTACAGGCGACCCTGGAACTGCCTCTTTGATAGTTACAACAACGACATCGCCAACATAGGCGTATTTCCTTCTGGAGCCTCCAAGGACCTTGATAACCATTGCCTCCTGGGCGCCTGTGTTATCTGCTATCTTTAACCTCGTAAAATCCTGGATCATTTTTCCTCCTCCTTGTTCAGCAGATCTTCCGGTCGCTCAGCCTTTCTTAATATTTCAACGAGTCTCCACCTCTTTGTCTTTGAAAGGGGTCTTGTTTCCATTATCCTCACAATATCACCCTCTCTGGATTCGTTGTGCTCATCGTGTACATAGTATTTCTTTCTGACCTTGATGTACTTTTTGTAAAGAGGGTGCTTAACTATCCTCTCAACGACCACAACGCGGGTCTTGTTCATCTTATCTGAAACGACCCTGCCAACCCTTTCCT
This sequence comes from Caldifarciminota bacterium, assembly GCA_026986235.1. GTDB lineage: Bacteria > Hydrothermota > Hydrothermia > B15-G9 > WFZT01 > WFZT01. Next base: position 10,299 of record JALSOY010000241.1, on the reverse strand, counting down.
TTCTGAAACCGCGCCTCTCTTTCATTTCGTCTCACTCCCCTGAAGCTCTCTTTCTCTTAAAATGGTGAGTATCCTCGCGATGTCCTTTTTGATCATTTTGAACATGTGGGACTTCACCTCGGCCTTCTGTGCGTGCTGGAACCTGAGCTGGAAAAGTTCTTCTTTGAGATCGCTCAGCTTCTGGCGGAGTTCTTCGTCTGTCAGCTCTCTGAGTTCTTTCGCCTTCATTACATTCCTCCTTCCTTAAGAGACACGAAACGGGTCTTAATGGGCAGTTTGAAGGATGCCTTTCTGAAGGCTTCTCTTGCTTGCTCTTCCGTCACGCCTGCAAGTTCAAAAAGTATCCTTCCGGGTTTAACTACGGCAACCCAGTGGTCAACATTACCCTTTCCTTTACCCATTCGAGTCTCGGCAGGTTTCTTGGTCACAGGCTTGTCCGGGAAAATTCTGATCCAGAGTTTACCGCCCTTTTTAAGGTATCTCGTAATGGCGAGACGGGCGGCTTCTATCTGGTTACCTGTGATCCAGTGCGCCTCCAGCGCCTTTAATCCGTATTCACCAAAAGCGATGTAATTACCAGACATCGCCTTTCCTTTCATCCTTCCCCTGTGCTGCTTTCTGTACTTTGTCCTCTTTGGCATCAACATAACTAATACACCTCCTCCTCTTCTCCACCTTTCCTGGGCAGGATTTCACCTTTGTATATCCATACTTTAACGCCTATCGTACCGTATTTTGTGAAAGCAGTTGCCTCGGCATAGTCAATGTCTGCACGAAGGGTCTGAAGGGGAACACGGCCCTTTCTGTACCACTCTTTCCTGGCGATTTCGGCACCTCCGAGTCTTCCTTTGGTCTGAACCTTTATACCCCTGGCTCCCATTCTCATCGCCATGTCCACCGCTCTTTTCATGGCTCTCCTGTGAGAGACACGCTGCTCTATCTTCTGGGCTATGGACTGGGCAACCAGTTCAGCCTCAATTTCTGGTATCCGCACCTCGTGGACATTAATGTTTATATCCCTCTTACCGGTAAGCTCCATGAGCTCCCTTCTTAATACCTCAACTTCAGAGCCCCTTCTCCCGATGACCACACCGGGTCTTGAGGTGTAGATGTTGATACTCAGCTTTTCTGCAGCCCTATCTATAACGATATTTGCAACCTGAGCATCCTTCAATCTCGTTTTCAGGTACTGTCTTATCTTAAGATCTTCCTGAAGGTTTGCCTCAAGATCTTTCCCTTCGGCAAACCAGTGAGCCTTCCAGTCTTTGGTAACTCCCAATCTAAATCCAATCGGATGAACTTTCTGACCCATAGTTCCTCCTATTCAGAAACCTGAATGGTTATGTGGGATGTCCTGTGCCTGATTAACACAGCCCTGCCACGCCAGGCAGGTCTAATTCTTCTCATCGTCGGTCCTTTATCAACCTTTGCCACCACGATTCTGAGGCTATTCTTATCCACAGGGTGTTTCTCGGTATAGGATGCAACAGCCGCCTTGAGGGCCTTTTCAATAAACCTCGCCGCTTTCTTTCTGGAAAATGCAAGAACAGCTTCAGCCTGGGGTACTGATTTTCCTCTAACGAGATCCATGACCGGTTTTACCTTCTTGGGTGAAATCCTCTGATATTTCAGAATAGCTCTACCCACCATGGTTTCACCTCACCTTCCCTTTCTGAGCTTTTTTCATGTCCTTGTGTCCTCTGTAGGTTCTCGTAGGGGCAAACTCACCAAGCTTGTGTCCCACCATGTCCTGATGGATGTAAACCGGTATAAACTTTCTTCCGTTGTGAACTGCAATTGTGTGTCCTACGAATTCGGGCAGTATGGTAGAGCGTCTCGACCAGGTTTTTATTACCTTTTTCTCGCCCTTCTCGTTAAGTTCCTGAATCTTCTTGAGAAGTTTGGGATCCACATAGGGTCCTTTTTTAACGGATCTACCCATAATTATTTCCTCCGCTTCCTGGCAGTGCGTCTTTTAACGATGAATCTGTCAGAAGGTTTCCTCTTTTTCCTGGTTTTCTTACCGTCAACGAGGCCCCACGGACTGCTGGGTGGACGACCACTCTTTGATCTTCCCTCACCACCGCCGAGTGGGTGATCTACCGGGTTCATAACAATTCCTCTCACATGTGGGCGTCTTCCCATCCATCTCTTTCTACCGGCCTTACCTATGTCCACATTCTCGTGATCAACATTAGAAACTCTACCTATCGTGGCAAGGCACTTCTGATTAATAAGTCTCACTTCACCTGAGGGCAGCTGGACATGGGCATACTTGCCTTCCTTTGATAGAATGACTGCTGCTGTTCCAGCTGACCTCACGAGCTGACCTCCTTTCCCTGGAACGAGCTCAATATTGTGTATCTCCCAGCCCTCGGGAATCTCCGAAAGTGGAAGGGCATTGCCAACCTTGAGCTCCGATCCGGGACCGGAAACCACTGTATCTCCGACTTTTAATCCGTCAGGCGCTATAATGTACCTCTTTTCACCATCAACATACTGCAGGAGAGCAATCCATGCTGTCCTGAATGGATCGTATTCTATGGACTTAACCTTTGCAGGGATTCCAAACTTTTCTCTTCTGAAATCAATAATTCTGTACTTCCTCTTATTTCCGCCACCTCTAAATCTTACGGTGATACGCCCCAGGTTGTTTCTTCCACCTGTTTTCGGAATGGCGATTGTGAGTGACTTCTCCGGCTCCTTTTTTGTCAACTCGCTGTAATCCACTGTTGTCATGAATCGCCTTGACGGGGTATATGGTTTGTATTTTTTAATTCCCATTTTTAAATCACACTCCTTCCAATCCTTCTATTCTTTCACCTTTCTTTAGTTTGACATAGGCCTTCTTGTACGAGCGCGTATAACCCGGTGCCCTTCTCAATCTCCTCGGTTTGGGTTTCACATTCACGATCTTCACATCCTCCACCTTAACCCTGAAGAGTTCTTCGACAGCCTTCTTTATCTGAGGTTTGTTGGCATCCTTTGCGACCTCAAAGGCGTAGTAATTTCCGAGTTTTTCCCTCAGAAAGGTCATTTTTTCCGTTAGAATAGGGCGTATAATAATATCTCTCGGGTCCTTCATGTCAACCTCTCCTCAAGCTTCTTAAGGCCATCCTGTTCCATTACCACATAGTCATGGTTCAACACATCCAAGGCGTTTATGTCTTTTGCAAGTTTCACATCAACTTTTGGAATGTTTCTGCCGGAGAGATAGACATTTTTCTTATAATCACCGAGTACAAAGATCACCTTTTTACCTTCCAGACCGAGTTTATTAACAAGAGCCACCATGTTCTTCGTTTTCGGGGTCTCGAAGTCTATACTTTCAACGAGGTAGATTCTATTAGCCATTGCTCTGTCGTGGAGTACCATTTTGAGGGCGAGTCTTTTGACCTTTTTTGGAACGCTGTAGCTGTAGTCACGGGGTTTCGGGCCGAAGGCCTTGTATCCACCAACGAATATGTTTGCAGATCTGGATCCATGGCGTGCCCTGCCAAGGCCTTTCTGAGGGAAGAGTTTGGCTGTGGAATAAGCGAGCTCACCTCTGGACTTCGTCTTGTGGGTTCCTCTTCTCCTGTTTGCCTGGTACATGCGGGCCACTTCCCAGAGTACAGCTTTTTTAGGTTTTTTCTCACCCACTACCTCTCTGGGGAGTTCGATCATGTCTACCTTCTCGCCGCTGGAATTAAAAAGTGGCGCCTTCATTCTTTACTCTCCTCTTTTTTGGAACCAAGGGCGTAAACGACAGGCCTGTTGGGTTTGGGCCTCTTCGCTTTCCTGATTACCACAATACTACCGTTAGCACCTGGAACAGCGCCTTTAACGAGGATTATGTTTCTATCAGGATAAATCTTAACTATCTGGAGATTCTGGACTGTCACGCGTCTGTTACCCATGTGACCGGCCATCTTTTTACCTTTCCACACTCTTCCCGGGTCAGTGGTCTGTCCTATGGAACCTGGAGCTCTGTGGAACTTGGATCCATGTGTCTTGGGGCCTCCGTGGAAGCCCCATCTTTTCATAACACCCTGGAATCCCTTACCTTTTGATGTCCCTGTTACATCCACAAACTCGTTTTCTTCAAAGACATCGGTGACTTTTATCTCCTGCCCTGGTTTGAACTTGGATGGATTTTCCACCTTGAATTCAGTGATTTTTTTAGCGGGGTAAGTCTCTCTATCTTTACCCAGGGCTTTAACAAGTTCACCAAGAAGAGGCTTTGAAAGCCTCTTCTTGGGAACCTCTCCAAAAGCCACTTTGACTGCGTTGTAACCGTCCTTCTCAACGGTCTTCCCCTGAAGGACATAACAGGGGCCGGCTTCAATAACGGTAACAGCCGTTATTGAGCCGTCTTCGGTAGGGATCTGGGTCATTCCCAGCTTTCTACCAATTATTCCGTTCATTTTTATACCACCTTTATCTCAACATCTACTCCAGCTGGCAGGTCCAGTCTGGATAGTTTGTCAATAGTTTCCTGTGTCGGCTTCCTGATCTCTATAAGTCTCTTGTGTATTTTTAGCTCAAACTGCTCCTGAGAACGCTTGTGGACATGAGGTGACCTGATAACTGAAAATAGCGTCCTCTTCGTGGGAAGAGGGATGGGACCAGACACCTCAGCCCCCGTTCTCTTGGCAGTCAGCGTTATCCTCTTTGCCGACCTGTCTATCAGGGCCGGATCAAATGACTTTAGTTTGATCCTGATCTTTCCTTCGATCATTTTACTCGATTATCTCGGTTACTACACCAGCACCCACCGTTCTTCCACCTTCTCTAACGGCGAATCTCAGTCCTTCCTCGAGAGCAACCGGCTCGATGAGCTCAACTTCAAGGTTCACATGATCACCAGGCATCACCATTTCACGACCCTCCGGAAGTTTTATGGTTCCTGTCACATCCGTCGTTCTGAAGTAAAACTGAGGTCTGTAACCTGTAAAGAATGGAGTGTGCCTACCACCCTCCTCTTTCTTCAAGACATAGACCTGAGCCTTGAACTTCTTGTGAGGTGTGATTGAACCGGGCTTCGCTACAACCATCCCTCTTTCCACATCGTCTTTCTTTATTCCTCTGAGGAGGAGACCCACATTGTCACCTGCCCTTGCTTCATCAAGGATCTTTCTGAACATCTCAATGGATGTAACCACGGTCTTGAGAGGTTTGTCTCTGAATCCGACGATTTCCACTTCCTCTCCAGGCTTGAGAATTCCACGCTCCACCCTGCCTGTGACCACTGTACCACGACCTGTAATTGAGAAGATATCCTCGATTGCCATGAGGAATGGCTTGTCGATCTCCCTCTTGGGCTCAGGAATGTATTCGTCCATGGCGTCGAGGAGCTCTTTGATAGCCTTGTTCCACTCACAATCCTCGCTTTCGCATTCAAGGGCTTTAAGGGCAGAACCTCTGATGATGGGCACTTCGTCACCGGGAAACTCATACTGATTCAGAAGATCTCTGATCTCGAGCTCAACGAGATCGAGAATCTCGGGATCGTCAACCATGTCAACCTTATTCATGAAAACCACGATGTAAGGCACATTAACCTGTCTCGCGAGGAGGATGTGCTCCCTCGTCTGGGGCATGGGTCCGTCAGTTGCAGCAACAACGAGGATGGCACCGTCCATCTGTGCTGCACCTGTAATCATATTCTTAATATAGTCAGCGTGACCGGGGCAGTCTATGTGTGCGTAGTGTCTTTTCTCTGTCTCGTACTCTATGTGAGCGAGGTTGATGGTGATTCCACGGGCCTTCTCTTCAGGTGCCTTGTCGATGGCGTCAAAGGGAATGTACTCCGCAAGTCCCTTGAAGGACAGGTACTTGGTTATAGCACTCGTCAGAGTGGACTTACCATGGTCAACATGACCGATTGTACCAACATTTATGTGTGGCTTCTTCCTTTCAAATTTTGGCTTAGACATATCTTACACCTCCGTTCCTTATTGTAATACTAAAATTTTTTCCAGCTCCTCCTCTGGCACAGGCGCAAAGTGGGAAAGCTTCATCCAGAAGTTCCCACGCCCCTGTGTCAGAGACCTGAGAGTGGTTGAATAGCCAAAAATCTTCCTCAGGGCGACTTTTGCAACTACCTTCTGCAAAACATCGCCCAGAGCCTCTATCTTAACAAGCTCTCCACCCCTGGCACCAAGATCTGCGACAACATTCCCCACGAAGTCCTGGGGAAGGATTATCTCCAGATCAACAACAGGCTCAAGTAAAATAGGCTTACCCTCTCTCAATCCGTCCTGCATAGCCCGCAGGACCGCAAGCCTGGTTCCCAGGGGAGTATATTCCTCACCTATTAATACCTTTAATATTTTAATGCAAACATCCACAACTTTGTAGCCCATTAAAGGACCGTAGTAAAGTGCCTCTTCTATGGCCGACCTTAAAACCTCCTGAATCTCACCAGGGATACCCTCAGCAAGAATCTCAACCTTATTACCTTCACCCATCTTTCTGGGCGATATCTCGATTTCAACACTCCCCCTGTGTCTCACGCCGCCGATTTCCTTATCAATGCTTCTTTCAATCCGCACAGGCTGTGTTATGGTCTCTCTGTAGGCAACCTGAGGTTTTCCAGTTCTCACCTCAAGTCCAAACTCCCTCTTTAGGCGGTCAACGATAATGTCGAGGTGAAGTTCTCCCATTCCTGAAATTAAAAGCTGACCCGTTTCCCTGTCCCTCTCAATCCTGAAAGTGGGATCTTCAATGGACATCTCCTGTAAAGTTAACTCGAGTTTCTCTTCGTCTCGTGCAGATCTCGGTTCAATTGAAAGGGAGATAACAGGCTCAGGAAAACTCATGCCCTCAAGAAGAATGGGGTGATCCGGATCGGAAAGAGTATCTCCTGTCTTGGCAGTTTTCAGCCCCACGAGCGCCACTATCTCTCCTGCCCTCGCATAGTTTACTGGCTCCTTCTTGTTGGCATGCATCAGGTAAATTCTCGTGACTCTCCCGATCTCCCCGCTGTTATTGACCAGAACCTTTTTGTTAACCCTCAGGGTTCCAGAGTAAACCCTGGTCAAAAACAACTTATTGGCATGCTTATCAAGCTGAATTTTGAAAACAACAGCTGTAAAGGGTTCATCAGGGTCAGGGTGTCTTTCCAGCTTCTCACCTGTTACGGGATTTGTTCCCGTAACAGGAGGCATATCCAGTGGAGATGGCAGGTAGTAAACGATAGCGTCAATCAGGGGCTGTATTCCCTTATTTTTCAGTGATGAGCCCATCAAAACCGGGACAAACTTCTGCTCAAGGGTTCCGACTCTTATTGCCCTCCGGAGTCTATCCGGGTTCACCCTTCTCTTTTCTTCAAATTCATCGAGAATTCCCTCATCTATGTCAGATAGCTGGTAAACCAGCTCTTCATAGGCTTCAGCCAGATCTCCAGAGAGCTCCACTTCCTCGATCCCGTACTTTTCACCTGTGGGATCAACCTCGTCGCTCCATGTGTATTTTTTGAGTTCTACGAGGTCTATGACACCGGTAAAAGAACTTTCTATACCCACAGGGAGCTCGAGGAGGAGTGTGTTAACCTTGAATCTATCCTGGATCATTTTGACGACTCTATCAGGATCTGCGCCCAGCCTGTCGAGCTTGTTGATGTATGCGATTCTCCTGACCCTGTACCTATCAGCCTGATGCCATACGGTTTCTGATTGTGGTTCCACTCCTGCAACGCCGTCAAAAATAACGATAAGTCCGTCAAGCACTCTCAGGGATCTTTCCACTTCAGCGGTAAAATCAACATGTCCCGGGGTATCGATTATGTTGATTCTGTAACCTTTCCAGTAAACTGTGGTAGCGGCACTGACAATAGTGATCCCCCTCTCCTTTTCCTGAACCATCCAGTCAGTGGTGGCACTCCCTTCGTCAACCTCACCTATGCGGTGAACCTTCTTCGTGTAATAAAGAATACGCTCCGTGGTTGTGGTTTTGCCCGCATCGATGTGAGCGGCAAAACCGATATTTCTGATCTTACTGAGTTCATATTCATTATGCGGTTTAGTGCCACCACTCATAAATGATCACCACTTGAAGTGGGCGAATACTTTGTTGGCTTCTGCCATCTTGTGTGTATTTTCTCTGATCTTCATTGCTGCGCCTGTACCCTTTGACGCTTCAATAAGCTCGTTGGCAAGCCTTTCGTACATCCTCCTCTCGCCCCTGTTCCTTGCAGCTTTTATAATCCACTTAATTGCGAGAGAAAGTTGCCTTTTGGGCCTTACCTCAACGGGAACCTGGTAGGTGGCACCTCCAACCCTTCGAGGCCTCACCTCTAACTTTGGCTTCACATTTTCGATGGCCTTCTCAAACACCTCGTAACCGTTCTGGCCGGTCTTTTCCTCTATGTACTCAAGGGCTCTGTAAAAAATCCTCTGGGCGAGGGCCCTTTTACCATCCCACATGAGGTTGTTGATAAACTTTGCAGCGATAACTGACCCGTATTTCGGGTCAGGCGCAATATGTCTTTCAGGTGCTCTTCTTCTTCTCATAGTATCATCTCCCGGGGATTATGAACGAGGTCTTTTGGTTCCGTAGAGTGATCTTGAATTTCTTCTTCCTTCGACGCCTGCGGCATCGTACTTTCCTCTTACGATGTGATACTTCACTCCAGGAAGATCTTTAACACGGCCGCCTCTTACCAGAACGACGGAGTGCTCCTGCAGATTGTGTCCTTCGCCAGGTATGTAGGCCACGACCTCTTTCCCGTTGGTCAGTCTCACTTTCGCCACCTTTCTGAGAGCGGAATTCGGCTTTTTCGGGGTTGTGGTATAGACCCTGATACACACCCCGCGTTTTTGAGGGTTTCCCTCAAGAGCCGGTGATTTAGACTTCTTTTTCTTGGGCTTTCTCGGATGCCTTATCAACTGATTGATTGTTGGCATATAATTCCTCCTTTACCTTCAAGTAAGGTTAATTAATTAACCGATTTTTCAGTTACTGTCAAGTAAAAGCCCGCTTGAGAGGGGGATACTGGCGGGCAAAAAAGGGCGGGCATTTTGCTCCGCAAAATGCCCGCCCCCATTATTATCCTATCCTGCTGCCTGAAGTTCCTCTCCCCTCTCTTCTTCCTCCGGTACCTCTCCAACAACTATGTCTCTGTACTCCCTCAATCCTGTCCCTGCAGGTATCAGGTTACCTATAATCACATTCTCCTTCAACCCTCTCAGTTCGTCCACCTTTCCGGCAATGGCAGCATTGGCGAGCACCTTCGTCGTCTCCTGGAAAGACGCAGCCGCTATAAAGCTATCCGTGGCAAGTGACGCACGGGTTATACCAAGTAATATAGGCTCATACTGTGCGGGCCTTCCACCTCTCTTCCTGACCTCCTCGTTCTCCTCTATCACCTTGATGAAGTCAACGATGTCACCCTGTATAAATTTGGTGTCACCCGGATTCTCAATCTTCACCTTTCTCATCATCTGACGCACGATAATCTCTATGTGCTTATCGTCTATCTTCACGCCTGAAAGTCTGTAAACCTCCTGAATCTGATCGAGGAGGAACTCCTGAACATAGTCCTTACCCTTGATCCTCAGAATGTCGTGGGGATCAACGGGTCCGGTGGTCAAGGGCTCACCTGCCTGTATCCTCTCACCGTTACCCACGAGTAGATACTTTCCGAAGGGGATAAGATATTCCCTGGGCTCTCCGGCATCAGGGATAACCCTTATTCTGAAGTATCCCTTCTCAGGTGGATTGATCTCAACAGTTCCATCAATCTCTGCAACGATGGCTTTGTCCTTCGGAGATCTGGCCTCAAATAACTCTTCGACCCTCGGAAGGCCACCTGTAATATCCTTCGTCTTTCCCGCCTCCCTTGGCACCCTTGCCACGACCTCACCGGGATACACGGTCTCTCCCTCTTTCACAGCAAGTCTTGCCTCGTGAACAAGAGGAATCTCTTCAAGAACCTCATCTGTCTGAGGATCAACCACGAGAACAGTGGGGAAGTAGCGTTTATGCTTATCGATTTCTATGACCCTCTCGATCTTACCTTCCTCAAAGGTCTCCCTTAAAGTTATTCCTTCAACGAGGTCTCTGAACTTAATTTTACCGGATCTCGTTGCCAGGATCGGGAGAGAGTACGGCTCCCACTCCACGAGGGCCTGTCCCTTCTTTACCTTCTGACCGTCCTCAACGAGAATGTTGGCACCATAAGGGACGCCAAACTCCCTTACAACTTCGTCGTGTTTAACAAGTATTTTTCCTTTCTTTGAAAGGGAAACAACAGAGCCGTTATTGCGCTTAACGGTTTTCAGGTTAACAAACTCGACCACGCCGTCGAAGGGGGCG
>JALSOY010000240.1 GCA_026986235.1 Caldifarciminota bacterium | reverse complement strand
TCCAGGGGAAAAATTCTATCCCCTCCCCCTGGTTCAGGGGAGGGGAAAGGTTCTTGGAATCCGAAACCAGAGGAGGTAAATTATGTCAGAGATTGACAGGAACACTGCCTTAAAACTCTACAGGACCATGGTTCGAATAAGGGTCTTTGAGACCGTGACAGAGGAGCTCTTCCTTGCTGGAAAGCTCCCGGGATTTGTTCATCTTTACATTGGAGAGGAGGCAATTGCCGCAGGAGTCAGTGCCAACCTGAGAAGGGACGATTACATCCTCTCCACCCACAGAGGTCACGGACACACACTGGCCAAAGGTGGGGACATGAAAAAGATGATGGCTGAAAACTACGGTAAAGTGACGGGATACTGTAAAGGCAAGGGTGGTTCCATGCACATCGCAGATTTCTCCATCGGCATGCTCGGAGCCAACGGCGTTGTGGGTGGCCAGTTTCCCATTTCTGTAGGCGCAGGTCTATCGATAAAGCTCCGTAAAACGGACCAGGTTGTCGTCGCTTACTTCGGTGACGGTGCGTCAAACCGTGGGACATTCCACGAGGCTCTTAATATGGCAGCTATCTGGAAACTTCCCATCATTTTCGTGAACGAGGACAACCAGTACGCTTCAACCACGAAGAGGACGAGGACACTATCCGTTGAACATGTGGCGAAAAGGGCATGTGCGTACAACATCCCCGGTATCAGATGTGACGGCAACGATGTCCTCGCAGTTTACAACGCAGCCAGGGAGGCGGTTGAGAGGGCAAGGAAGGGAGAAGGTCCCACCCTCCTGAGCTGTGAGACATACAGACTCAAAGGCCACTTCATCGGTGACCCTGAAAAGTACCGTACACAGGAGGAGGTTCAGGAATTCTGGAAGAGGGAACCCATCGGTAGATTTGAAAAAATCGCATTTGAAAAAGGCTGGCTCACACCGGAGGATAAAGAGGCTATATGGGCGGAATATAGAAAAGAGGCAGACGAGGCTGTGAAGTTCGCTGAGGAAAGTCCCTACCCGGATCCGGAAGAGGCCCTGAAGGATGTCTTTGTTAACCCACTTGAATAGGAGGCTTTGAAAATGAGAGAAATCACGATTGCACAGGCAACGGCTGAAGCCTTAATTGAAGAGATGGAAAAGGATCCCACGATCTTTATAATCGGTGAGGATCTAACGGCACATGGCGGCATCTTCGGACAGTTTGTGGGTATCCCGGAGAAATTCCCTGACAGGATACTCGATACGCCTATATCGGAAACTGCCATAGTGGGCGCCGGCGTTGGAGCAGCTCTCACCGGCATGAGACCTCTCGTTGATCTGCACTTTGCAGATTTTATCACCATCACAATGGACGAAATCGTCTCACAGGCGGCCACCATGAGATACATGTTTGGTGGCCAGTCAAAGATGCCCCTCGTAATCTGGGCACCCGACGGAGCAGGTCTCTCGGCCGGTCCACATCACTCAAAATCCTTTGAAGCATGGTTTATGCACGCACCGGGTATGAAAGTGGTCGTCCCTTCCACTCCCTACGATGTCAAAGGACTTCTGAAGTCAGCCCTGAGAGACGACGATCTCGTTCTTTTCTTCCAGCACAAAAAACTCTTTAAGTTCAAGGGACCTGTTCCAGACGAGGAATACATCATACCCCTTAAAAAGGCCGATGTTAAAAGGGAAGGAACTGATGTTACCGTCATCACTTATTCCATGATGGTGCACCATTCCCTTGAAGCTGCAAAAAGATTAGAAAAAGAAGGTATAAGCGTGGAAGTTATAGATCTCCGCACGATCTGGCCCTTTGATTTTGACACTGTTTCAGAATCTGTTAAGAAAACTGGCCATGTGGTGATAGCCCACGAGTCCTGGAAAGTTGGGGGCGTGGGTGCAGAACTTGCATCACAGATCCAGGAAAAGCTTTTTGACTTCCTGGATGCCCCCATAGTCCGTGTTGGCGCGGAGCATGTACCCATCCCCTTCAGCCCACCACTTGAAAAGAGGGTAATCCCTGACTCAGATGATGTTTACAGAGCAGTAAAACAGGTACTTGAGGAGGTCTAATATGGCGTGGAAACTCGTAATGCCAAAGCTGGGACTCACCATGGAAACAGGTAAGGTGGGATCGTGGCGAAAAAAAGAGGGCGATGAGGTAAAAAAGGGCGAAGTCGTTGCAGAGATCCTCACTGAAAAAATTGAGTACGAACTCGAATCACCTGCTGACGGCGTGCTGTATAAAATCCTCGTTCAGGAGGGAGAGGAGGTGCCGCCGGGAACCGTTATTGGCATCGTTGCCGCACCTGGCGAGATCCTGACAGATGAAGACATCGAAAAACTGTCTGAACCCGAAGAACCTGGAGAAACCGAAGAGGAAGTTCCTGAAACCAGAACACCGGAGAAAAAGCCGGAACGCACGAGGATCGTGGCATCACCTGCTGCCAGAAAACTTGCAAAAGACCTTGGAGTGGACCTTTCCAGAGTAAAGGGTACGGGACCCCGTGGACGCATAACGAGAGAGGATGTTCTGAAGTATGCAGAATCCCTGAAAAAGGGGGTTGAAGCGGAGAAGAAACCACAGGTCAGGCACGAAAGAAGACCGGAAAGGTTTATACCCTTCGAGGGTATTCGGGGCACCATCAAAAAGCGTCTCACACAGGCGTGGCAGGCACCCAGAGTTGCAGAAACCGTCGAGGTTGACGCGTCAAACCTCGTTAAATTCCGGGAAAAAGTCAAAAACAGATGGGCTGATGTGAAGATCTCTTACAATGACATCCTGATGAAGGCCATTGCCAATGTTTTGAAAGACTTTCCTTACATGAATGGAATCGTGCAAGATGATGGCGTCCAACTTTTAGAGGAGGTCAACCTCTCCATGGCAGTTGACACGGAAAAGGGACTCCTATCCCCTGTTCTGAAAAATGCTGACGAAAAGTCTCTCGTGGAACTTGCCAGGGAGGCTCGAAGACTCGTTGAAAAGGCAAGAACCGGTAAGCTTGAGTTTCAGGATCTTGAAGGTGGCACATTCTCAGTTTCAAACCTGGGAGCCTACGACATCGAGTGGTTTACACCTGTGCTGAATCCTCCGCAGATTGGAATTATTGGAATTGGATCTATAAAGGAGAGGCCCGTCGTTATTGACGGAGGTATCCACATCAGACCAACTGTTATGCTCACACTCGTTTTTGACCACAGAGCGGTTGACGGTGCCCCGGCAGCGGCATTTTTGAAGGCGTTGAAGGATTACCTTGAAAATCTCAGGGAGCTTTAAGCCATGATCAAAGGGGTTCACCACATAGCATACATTACAGATGATCTTGAAAGACTTTCAGGGTATTTCCAGGAGGTCCTGGGGTTTCAGTTCATAAAAAAGCTCCATTACGAGTCCTGGGACCTTGACATAGTGTTGATGAAGACGGGAGACCAGTATGTGGAAATAATCGAGCCCAGGGCGCCGGGTAGTGCGCCTTACAGATTTCTGGAAAAGCATGGCGAGGGGCTTTACCATGTAGCTTATGTCTCCACAGACATTGAAAAGGACATGGAGATGCTGAAAGAAAAGGGTATTAAGTTTCTTGAAGAGAAGCCCCAGGAGGGTGTTGCGTGGCTTATTGCCACGGCTGTAAACGAGGAGGGCGACATTATTTTTCAGATCGCCCAGAACAAAGAGTAAAAAGGAGGTCAAATTATGCGTAAAATCATAGGTACAATCATAGCTCTGGTCCTCGTCGTTGGGTTCACCCCCAACGCACTGCATGCAAAGTACAAGAAGGAGTACAAACTCAGCGTGGTGGTGGGACCCAAAGGACCATGGGGTGAAGCCACCCTCAGGTTTGTCCAGCTGGTAAAGGAGAAGACCAACGGCAGGGTCAACATAAAGCCCTATTTCAGCGGACAGCTCTTTGCTGGAAAACAGACAAACGAGTTCCTCCTTCTGAAGAGTGGCGTTGCCGACTTTGCCCTCGGATCAACCATCAACTGGTCAACCACGGTCAAGTCCCTGAACCTTTTCTCACTGCCATTCTTCTTTGCAGCAGGTGATAAGGGTTACGCACAGGTGGATGCGGTAACCCACGGCAAACCCGGAAAGATGATTTTCAAACAGCTGGAAAAACTTGGTGTCGTCGGTATCGGCTGGGGTGAGAACGGCTTCAGAGAGATCACGAACAGTAAACATCCTATAAAGACTCCGGATGACCTCAAGGGTCTGAAAATCAGGGTCGTTGGATCCCCGATTTTCATTGACATCTACAAGGCACTTGGAGCCAATCCCACATCCATGAACTGGGGTGAAGCTGTTACTGCCTTCAGACAGGGTGTCGTTGATGGACAGGAGAATCCCATCAATGTGGTGATCATTCCCTACAAGGTTTACGAATTCCACAAGTACATAACCATCTGGCACTACCTCATAGATCCCCTGATTATGGGTGTGAACAAGAAGGTGTGGGATTCTTTCACGCCTGAGGATCAGAAGGCCATAAGGGAGGCGGCGGAGATAGCGCTTGCCGAAGAGGTGGCCAAGGCAAGGTGTGGACTTGTAGGTGGTAACCTTATGGCAATCGAGTATCTAAAGTCCAAGGGTATGCATGTAACCATATTGAACGACGCTGAGAGGGAGGCGTTCAAGGCGAAGACGCAGAAGGTTTACAAGAAGTGGGTTCCAATTATAGGGAAGGATCTCGTGAAGGCGGCAGAAGAGGCGATAAAGGCGGTTAAGTAGGATCATGGGTGGCGGCGGCCCTTTGGGCCGCCGCCACCCCAATTAAATCTTTCCTGAGGATATTTTATGGCTGAAAACAACAGAAACTTCTGGTTTTACCTCAAGTACTTCCTCACTCACTTCGAAGAGATCATGCTCTTTATTATCCTCTCCGTCCTGGTTACTCTGGCTTTCATCAATGTCATCACCCGTTATTTCATCAAATATTCCCTCGCCTTTACCGAGGAAATAGAGGTCAACTTCTTCGTCTGGCTCACCATGTTTGGTGCAGCCCTGGCATTCAAGAAAAAGGCGCATCTCGGCGTGAGTTTCATCGTCAAAAGCATGCCAAAGGGCGCCCAGAAGTTCTTTCTCGTCTTCTCAACGATACTGACCGTTGCCGTTTTCCTCATCCTTTTTTACTACAGCATCTGGCATGTGAAAAACGAGATTGATCTCGATGTAAGAACCATGGCCCTTAATATTCCGGAGTGGATATACATCGTGGGAGTGCCTTTCGGGTCAATAATTATCATTATCAGGGCAATTGAGGCCGCTATAAAAACTTACAGGGAGTTTTGAGATGGAATTCTTACTCTTTGTGATATTCTTATTACTCGTTGCTTTTGGCGTACCCATTGCGATTTCCCTTGCAGTTGCAGGTATTTCTTTTATCTATATTTACAACCTCGGGATTGACATCCTGTCGCCCAACTTTTATTCGGGTATAGCGAAGTTTCCACTCCTTGCGATTCCGTTCTTCGTCCTCGCAGGTGTTATAATGGACAGGGCCGGTATGGCTGAAAAGATGGTCATGTTTATGAAAAAGCTCGCAGGTTTTGTTACCGGCGGACTTGCAATTGTTACGGTACTTGTGGGGATGTTCTGGGCCGCCATTTCGGGTTCTGGTCCTGCGGATACGGCTGCCCTGAGCACCATATTGATTCCGGGTATGAAAAAGGCGGGCTACAGGGCAAACTTTGCCGCCGCGCTCGTAGCAGCGGCCGGCAGCCTCGGGATCGTTATCCCTCCAAGTATCGCTCTTATTATTTACGGTACCATCACGAACACTTCGGTGCCGGCACTCTTCGCCGGTGGTATTATCCCGGGGATAATCGTGGGGTTTGCTCTCATGACGGCCGCATACATCATTGCGAAAAAAGAGGGTTACAGGAAGGAGGAGTTTCCCACTTTTAAAGAGGTACTCGTGAGTTTTAAAGAGGCGTTCTGGGCACTCCTCGCTCCTGTGATTATCCTCGGTGGCATATACGGGGGGATATTCACTCCCACGGAGGCGGCATCAGTTGCCGTTTTCTACGGGCTTTTTGTGGGGGTCTTTATTTACAGAACCATTGACTTTAAGAACCTTTACAGGTTGATGGTGGATGCGGCGGTGAATGCCTCGGTGATCATGATAATCGTCACCTTCGCCGGGATCTTTTCCTGGACCGGTTCAACACTTGGACTGATGGACAAGATTACCGGATTTATACTTTCAATTGGTAAGTCGCCTGTCATCGCCATCTTTATGATTAATGTTCTCCTCCTCATAGCGGGCATGTTTCTCGATGCCATATCCATTTACTTCATTTTTCTCCCGATCCTGCTACCGGTACTCGACAGGTTTGGATGGAACTACCTGTGGTTTGGCGTGATTATGACCATAAATCTGGCTATAGGCCAGATTACCCCTCCTGTGGGTGTCAATCTTTTTGTTGCTGCGAATATTGCAAAAGTGGATTTTGAGGATATATCAAAGGCCGCGGTTCCTTTCATCATAGCGGCATTCTCCGCTTTGATCCTCCTCATGTACACTCCGTTTCTTACCACATATCTGCCAAAAGCATGGGGCCTTATGAAGTAGCCTGAAAAGTATAATTCCGTAGGTCCTGAGCTGAGACAGGGTATGCTATAGTCATCCGCAAAATCCCTTACAAGGGGGAATTGAAAATTAAGTGGTAGGCATCCCCCTTAGTCCCCCTTCTGAAGAAGGGGGATCATGGTCTCCAAAGTCCCCCTGGAGAAGGGGGAATTTCCCTCTCCAAGTCCCCCTTGGAGAAGGGGGAAACAGGGGGATTGAATTTAAGCGGTTTACATCCCCCTTTGTCCCCCTTCTAAAGGAGGGGGACTTTGGTGTCCAAAATCCTACTTTGCTAAAAGGGAGAGGCGGATTTTCGAAATATTTGCCATTTCTTCCTCTCGAAGGGGAACTTTAGAATTAAACGGATATTCTCGTGTTCGATAATTGCATCAGGTTTAACTATAAATGTATCCCAAAAAGACCGTTAGCATTCTTTCCGTATAAAATTTAACCAGATCCCCTGGTGGAATTGCCGTTTTTCCGGCGATACGGGACGATGTTACTCAGGCAGATTGAGGGTGTTCGAAAAGTATCTCTCTTTTTCAACTTAATTTGCAGATAGAGATGATTTTTCGGTTATCATCCCCCTTGAGTCACCTTGCTGAGGGAGAGGAATTCTCAAAAATCCCCCTTGGAGAAGGG
>JALSOY010000239.1 GCA_026986235.1 Caldifarciminota bacterium | reverse complement strand
AAAAAGTGGCTTACTGTTTTTGCCATTCTCTTTTCCATCTTTCAAAGCCCTCTCAAGCTGTATGTTGATCTATCGAAAGTGAGTTTATCGAGAAGGGCCTGTATCAGGAAAGTTCTTTCGGAAATTCCCGTGAACGCAAGAATATCCTGTGGTAATCACATTTCACCCCATTTAGCCACAAGAGACGGCGTTTATCAATTTCCGATAATAAACCGGGCGGATATAGTGATCCTCGATACCACCTGGCACGATTTCACACCCGTTGATGAGGATTCTGCATGGAAATTAATCAGAGCCCTTAATAACGGATACAGGGTGGAGTCGATATGCGGTCTTTTGATCTTCAGACGCAAGAGTCACTCCGTTTTTTCGGGTTTTTTCCCGTAACTCTCCATGGGTACAGGTCTGAGGACGACGATTTTCACGATTTTTACCTGGTCAGTGATCTTACCGGCCATAATGTTTGTCTGAAACCTGCATTCTGCCGGGAGTTTCACCATGTTTAAGGGTATTTTGTTGCCTGCAATATCGGTTACTTCTGCCCTCTCGTCAAGGATGTATGTTGCCTCGTTTATAACCACCTTTTCGCCGGTAACCGCCATCAATGTGCCAGTTTCAAAGTTTTCCTTATCCGCCAGCTGAGCAAAGGCAAATGAGAGGAGTATCAAGAAAATTAATCCCTTTCTCGCCATAATATCACCCCGCTTTTTGTTTTTAACGGAAGTATTTCTTTAACTTCCACCAGTTCACCGGTGCTGGTCTGAATGAATCCCTTTCCTTTTTGCTTGGGGCTTTCAAAGAAGTGTTGTGTTGAAGCGATGCCTTTACCGAGATTTATCGAAGGTTTGAAGATTTTCCTGTTACCAGTCGAGACTGTACCTTTTTCTCCGAGTATGGAAAATTTATAAGGGGTACCTGTCATGTAAAACAGGGCGTAAAGGTTACTGTTGCCACCAAAGGCACAGATGTCTTTTTCCGGAATAAATGTTGTCACGAGAACTGCACCTCCATAGACGATGGGTCTTGAAACCACCCTCTCACCCGGAGTGGGGAGTTTTCTCATCCACCCTTTGAAAGTGGAGACGAGTTTAACAAATTCATCGTATGTGTAAGTTCTGTACTGGTAGTCAACATACACATTTCCATTGGGCATCTGGTAAACCACGGCGTCCGACACATCGATAAGCTGGTCAGTTGAGACCGTCCCACTCCCCGGGTCTTTAAAGGCGTAAAAATAATTGTAGGACTTGTCGGCTTCGTCAAGATCTGAAAAGTACTTACCGGTTCCGATGAAAATCCAGAGGTTATCTTTTTCATCGAGGAAAACTGCAGGTCTAACGGTAATGGGACCGTCTGCCGTAAAAATATCTTTAACTTCCCATGTTGAAGGATCTCCCACCAGATCGAGTCTCCAGAGTTCACCCGTGTACTTTGTTCCCGTTTTTCTGTTGACTCCTATGTACACATAATCTGTCTGGAAGTCCATGTTGGTATCAACACCTACGGGGTTCCCGCAGAAGGATCTGGAGTAGGGGAGTGAAATTTTCCTCACGAGGTTTCCGGTTTTGAGATCAAGAACAAAAATATAGGCCCTTTTTGAGGATTCTCCTGTTGTCTGATCTGGTCCTGAGCCGACGATCACATACCATCTGCCCCTTTCATTAATTTTTCCCTGTCTTACGACTACAGGATAAGTCGTTGTAAAACCGAGGTCATCGTCTGTGAACTCCCAGAGAAAATCCGGTTCTGTAACATCAGGATCAGTCACATCTATGGCGAAGTATGAGGACGAAAACTCGTGGGAACCGGTTGATATTTTCCCGCCGCCGAATCTGAGGCCACCGATCAGAAGGGTTCCCCATCCGTTTGGATGCACACTGCTGTTTGGGAATATTCTTGCATCTGTAATTTTGGGTTTTAAGTCAACATAGTAAACATGGCAATAATCCGGATTTGCAAGCCACCTAAGGTGCGGGAGTACATTTCTCGGTATAAAGGCCCACATCTCTTTACCAACTCTGTGTCCTGCACCTTTGATTTCAAGTGTAGATTCGCCAGATCCTATTTTGTACTTTCCGGCATTAAATGCGTGTAACATTCCGTCGTTTGCTCCCACATAGACCATCCGCCTCCTGTCTTTATAACGCCTGTAAAAATCTTCGTAAGACCTATCTCTATAAATGAGATCGTACCTTTCAGATGGTGATCCGACGAGGGTAGGGGATGAGTAAACAATGTCTCCCAGCTTCCACTCCCTTTCCTGATTGCCAACCGTTACAGTTCTATCCCTGAATCCGTAGGACTCAAGGTCTTCACCTCTGATGAAGTCGATCAGGTTTTCCGCTGCAACGATTGAATGAACTCCAAGGTAGGGCAGCAGCATATCAGCATTGGTGCGGGAGAATTCAACTTTCGTTAATCCTGTGATATTGTCAATGGCGGTAAAGATGTTTCGGGTGTCTGGATCTCTCTCTGCAAGAAGTTCGTGGGCCTTCCATACGGCTTTAACATTATCTATGTTAGTTGTTGAGACCGGGTAGTAGGTATCGGGAACTCCGTCTCCGTCCCGGTCCCCGAATTTGAGAACCTTTGTTTCGTTGTTTTCAAAGGAGAACCTGATAATCGTGTCTATTGAAGGCTCGAGTTTCAGGTCGTGGTTCGAGTCTTCCCTGAGGTTTCCCCATGCATCTACCCATAGTGCCTGAAGATATCCGAGCCAGGTAACCTTCCTCACACCTTCATGTAAAGCGGGTACAAAGTAGGCTTCAAGTGCGGTCCCTTCTCCCGTTACAGATGAAGACAGGACTGATACAGATGTACCGGATGAGACCTTTTCAAGAATAAATGCAAGGATCTTCAGGAGCGCCTGCTCAAGCAAATATCCAGATGGAGCCTCAAAGTACCCGTCCGGGATACTGTCACCGTCTGCGTCCCATTCCTCCTGGAGATCGGGGCGGTTGTTACCGTTTCTATCAACGAAAGATCCGTTTCTTGCAGCATCCACGAGGGTATTTATTGAGGACTGTCCAAATGTTCGTATCGTGTAAACATCCACATTCTGAGTTCCCTCGAGGTCACTCCTTATATCGTTGGTGTGCATGAACAAAGCCACATCGTCAAGATAGTCGCTTCCACCACTGCCCCATGGATAGGAATGTGGATTCTGCCCCTGAGGTACGGGATCGTTCCCATCTCCATCGTAATCCCTTATTTCAGAAGGAATGTCACGGTCTTTTGTGGGCTCACCATCGGTTACAATAATAACACTCGAGTGTCTGCAGGGGACAGGTAAAGATTCACCTCCAGAAAAGATATAATAAGGATCATAAATGGGGTTTCCCGGATCACGCCTGAAATCACTCCAGGAGTAATAAGGAGAACTCTGAGAGAGGAACCTGTATGCCTCATAAAGTGCTTCAGATAGGGGAGTCCAGGTGCTTCTTATACAATTTCTACACCTGTCACCGAGATCCCGGTTAATGGCTGAAATCAGATGGTTGTAATGATAATCGCCATTGTAGAATTCGTCTCCGTCACGAATGTAGCTTGCAATGTAACCTCCCTGAGAGTAGTTGAAAAACATAAGTCCATACCGTATCTTCCCGGCCGTTCTCTGGATTATTCCTTCAGGCTTACCCTTTCCGTTTATTAAAATGGCAAGGGTGTAGGTTCCGATTCTGCCCCTGTAGGGCGAGTACCTGTAAAAACTTATAACCGGTTTCCCGTTGGCGTATGTCCTCCGTGAGTAAATCCTGTTGTATGGGAAGGGGGTATATCTGTAGGCTCTGTTGACCTTCTTCATGTTGTTGGATCCACGAGCTTCCAGGTTGAAGACCAACAGTGTGTCATTTCCCTTCACCACAGTTTTTCCACCTGTCAGCACCTTTCTTGCCACATCGATCCTCGTCATGGAGACCCAGTTTAAGAAGTTGCCTGACCACTTGCCGGAGCTATTTTCGTAAAAGTAACCAGCGTGTGAATAAGAGTACTTTTTATCCGGTTCAAAATAACCGAAATATAGTGAATTCTCGTCGTATCCTGAGGCGATGTTTGAAGGATTTTCGTCGTTATCGTAAGCTGCCCAGAGCATACTTCCCGAGTTATCAAGGATAATAAGAACATTGGGTGTAACGGCGTTGGCAACGAAAGGGGGAGTGGCACAGTAGTCACTCATGGTTGCGCCCAGAATAATTGACAGAAGAATTGAAAACATCTCCATCGCCTCCCATTAAAAACTTTTTATCACATCCCTGTAATTTGCCTCAATTGCGAAAAGTTCTCCAGATTTACCACGGGCCCTTGAGGTGACGAGGTAAAAGATGAAGTATTGACCGGCACCTTTTCCAGCTCCCTCATAACCTGAGGCAAATTCAATGACCGTGCCCTTTGCACGGGCAACGAGTATCTTTTCTATTTCAATATTAACATCGTAATCTCCGAGTTTGACTTTCATCTCGCCCTCTGGATTTTTGCCTTCACGGCTCATCTGTACTATCCTTGATATTGCCACCTCAATGCCTGAAGACGCAGCCTCAAGTGCACTCTCGTACTTAACAGTTGAAAAGGTGACTTTTGTCGTCTTTTGCACGAGATTGACCATGATAAATCCAAGAGCAAGTATGATGATAAAAAGTATCAGAACCGTTACAAGCGCAAATCCTCTGTCTTTCCTCATCTCACATTCCTCGGTATCACTCTCTTGGTTATAATTATCCTACGATAATGTGGATCTTCAATTTCGTACTCGTGTTCCTCAATCTTTACGGTCTTTTTGGGGAATCTGTAGGATGGGTCCCTCTGTCCACTTTTTACGAGTATCGAAAACCTGACAACTCCAAGCTGATTCTCTATCTGTTCTGCGTTCAGTGAATTTATGTCAGTGGTCCATGTGTCATAAATTCCGTTGTTATCAGTATCTAAAAGAAAAGAAACCTCAAAATCTTCAACGCTATCTATAACGGGACTACCGTTCCTGTAGAGTACACCACTTGATATGAAGTACCTTACGGTGTCCTGGGTGTGGTCAGGAGATGTAGTGAAAATCAGACTTGCCTTTCCTGCTGTGACAGGGTTTCCGGCACTCAACCTGAGGTTGAGACAGGGATCGGGAGAACCGTCACCATCAAGATCAGGGCCATCCACCTCCGTGACTTCTACGACAGAAAATGGGCCGCCAAGAAATCCCTTTGTATCGGTCAGTATTACTATCCAGTCACCTGCTTTGATGTTTCCCTTAATCCATTTCCTGACAATAAGACTCGTTGAAAGGGTGGCTTTTGAAACGAGGACACTCCACGCAGGTGTTCTATCCGTTCTAACCGCGTTTCCCACTAAAAATAGGGTATCTGGATTGGAATTTTTTGAAAAAATGGGTCTCACATCCCTTCTGAGACCAAAACCGGCATGAATGATGTCGTAAACTATTAAATTAACGCCCGTATAGGATTCCACCTGAAGGACCGATTTTGATCTCTGGATCAGGGAATACCTGAACTGCCTTTGAAATATAAAAAATGCCAGGGTAAGAACAAACACGGCAAGAGAAAGTGAAACCAGAAGCTCAACGAGTGTAACACCCTTATCCCTGCCCAATTCAGTATCTCCTTTTTATTGCGGTCATTACAACCCTTCTTAGTACTCTTTTGTAACTCCAGTAAACTATGACGGAAACCGTCTTTGTATTCTCAACCGGTTGATTTTCCGCAATATTTACAACAACTGAGAACTTCTTCAGATCCTCGTCAATGAGACCGTCGTCGTCATCGTCAACCCTGTTGTAAACTTCTTCGTCCACCTTTGTATCTCCGTCATCGTCACGATTTACGAGCATGATTATGTGATCGGGATTTTCAATATCTTTAAGATCGGAAGTATCCCCGTCGTCCGAAAGAAGACTGTCGGTGTAAGGAAGCTCCTTTAAAGAATCCACAAGTGCGTTTGACAATTCTCTGGCTGAGATCACATCTTTGTTAAAGTTCCCTGTGGTTACCGCTATGAAAGAGAGGTTAAAAACCATAATAAATCCAATTACGACGATAAGGAGGGCGATAAGGACCTCTGTATATGTGAATCCATAATCTTTCATTTCCATAAACTTCCTGTCCATTTACAAACTGTAATTTTTCCCGTTGACTGAACAACGGAAATGGCGTACTGATCCTTTCCATCAGTTAGGTAGATGGATCCACCGGATCTTGCCACTCCAAGATAGGAGAATCTGAGTGTGTTATCCGGAAAGTCAACTCCGTTTTGAGGAGGCCGGTTATTTCCATTCAAGCAGGCAGTTTTGTCCACATCTTCAAGCAGCCCGAAACGGGCGAACTTCAATCTAACGACTCTCATTGTCTTGAGCTCACCATCAATGGGATCGAGAACACCGTTATTTCGATATTCTTCGTTTATTATGTCGTCCGATGTGAATAGGGTATTATCGGAGCCTGTGGATGTGACTCCGTTGTCTGAAAATACGGTGTACCGGTTTCTCTGAGGATCGAAAATCAAAACCCAGTCACAGCCTTTTTCCATGGCGCTGGCTCTGGCGTCAATGAAGTCTCCATAGACCTGATAGACCTCTTTTCTGAGATTAATTCTTTTCAGGATAATTCGAAATGAAGGGTAAGCAATTGCAGAGATTATCCCGATAATGGCAACAATGGTGAGAAGCTCGAGCAGTGTAACACCTTTATCCTTTTTCATCGTGGCAGATATATTGCAATTATAATGCCATGGATGAAAAAAAATCTCAACGAGCTGGAATTCAAGTAAATACTGGTAAAGTCAGGAGCTGGAGATGATCGGATTTTTTACACAATTCAACATAATATATCTTATGTTAACTTATTGACGAAGATGGATGCAAATCGCTTATCAATCCCCCTGTCTCCCCCTTCACCAAGGGAATTTTTGAGAATCCCCCTTAATCCCCCTTTTCCAAAGGGGGCCTCTGGAAACCCCGATCCCCCTTCGATAGAAGGGGGACAAAGGGGGATGTCCACCGCACACCACAAATTCCCCCTTCGATAGAAGGGGGACTAAGGGGGATGCCTACCGCTTGAATTTCAATCCCCCTGTATCCCCCTTTTTCAAAGGGGGATTGTGGTCCCTTAGGAAAGTCTTGCATTTTGTCAACACATCTAAAATAATTTCCCTCAAAAGGGAGGTCGCAGGATGGCTCACATCTTACTTATCCTTTCTGTCATCTCTATCCCCACCACATC
>JALSOY010000238.1 GCA_026986235.1 Caldifarciminota bacterium | reverse complement strand
TTGTTTAAAATCCTGCGGAGAGAGTGTTGAAGGGGTTCCACCACCAATGTAAATCGTTTTGAATACTCTATTTTTATCAGCCCTGAGACTGGCTTCCTTTAATAGAGCTTCGATGAACCTATCCTTCAGTGAAAAATCCAGTACCGAATAAAATCCACAGTAGGTACACTTCGATTTGCAAAAGGGGATGTGAATGTAAATTCCAGCGTCAGTCGAGTATCCTGGTAATCTCATCCTGCGGGTACTCTGGAAGTTCTGTAACCTTTCCCCCATGAATCATCTTTACCCCACCTGATTTATCGACGACCTTTCCTATGATCCATGTGTCCGGACAGTGTATTCTGGAAACATCCTCCGGTTTCACGGTTGCAATCAAACTGCCAGAGGAAATGATTCCAAGTGGATCGAAATCCAGAATTTGTGACAGCCTGGTTGTGTATGGATGAACGGGAATTCTGTCAGACTCAATCAAAAATCCCACATCTGAAGCGACTGCGAGTTCGTGAATGGCCTGGGCTACACCACCCTCTGTCGGATCGTGCATGGCCGTAGGTCTGGCGTATCTTTTAAGGCATCTTACCCTCTCAAGGATCACTATTCCAGGATTTTTGTAAAAGTTTTTCATCTCGGATATTTCATCTTCGGTGAAGTACTTTCTGAGATCCAACTCTCGAGCGATTATGGAGGTTGCTTCAACACCTGCAAAACCGGCCATAACAACGATGTCACCGGGTCTTGCCCCGTCCTGTCTTACAAGTTCGTCTTTGTCTGCGAATCCTATCATGGTGGCAGAGGTAACGATGTTTTCGATCCCAGGACTCACCTCGGTATGACCCCCGACAATGGAAATGCCGTACTCACTGGCAACCTCACGCACATCCTCAAAAACTTTTTTGATCCCGGAAAGATCCATCCCCTTTTCCGGTATCAGCACGGTCAGCGTCATAAAGGCGGGTTCTGCTCCTGTGACTGCAACATCGTTTATGTTAACGGCAACAGTGTAGTAACCAATGTCCTCTGCAACAAATGTTATGGGGTCAGAAGTAACGACGAGAAATTTATCTCCAAGGTCAATTACTGCGCTGTCAAAACCGATACCCGGACCTATGGTTACCTCCCTGTGAAGGACGAGCCCCTGGATTAAATCATTGAGAAATTCGGGAGGAAGTTTCCCGGGTTTCAACTTCATTGATAGATCACGATTTTATCTCTGATCTCAGGCTTGGAAAGCCCAAAGTTGATTCCGTAAGCTATTATCCTCAAGTTTGTTACTTCAGACTCTTTCGCAAAAATGTAAGATGCGCCGATACCAATTCCAAGAGGGTCTCCCCTTTTGAGATTTATGACACTCTCTACCTCAAGTTTCTCGAGATATCTTTCAAAATCAGTGATGGAATCAATTTTTCTACCCTCTCTTAAAACCCTGCCGTAGGGGGTATTTTTTAAAACCTCGTATCCCTGTTCAAGGGAGTCGGCGTTTTCCAGTAATGAAAGAATCCCGGGTTTCAAAGTGCCGTTACTCAGGTAGTGAATTCTTCCAAGTGGTTTAAGCCCGTCTTTTAAAATTATGAGT
>JALSOY010000237.1 GCA_026986235.1 Caldifarciminota bacterium | reverse complement strand
TCCCCTGTAAAGCAGAAAGTAAATACCAGGTGATGAAACCTTAAAACTGAGAGATCCTTTACCTGTAACATATTCCCTGTGAATCGTTCTACCTGAGGCATCTATAAGAGAGAGATTCCCCTCAGCCTCGTAATCCACTTTCACTGTCCTGAGTGAAGGGGTTGAAACTCTGAAGTTCGGTACAGAGAGATCCTCTGATATTCCCACCTGTTTTTCGTACTTCAGAACTATAAAATCTCTGTTTGAGATGATCGAGTATCCTGAAATAAAGATGTTTCCTCTTGAATCGACACTTATGTCCTCACCAACATCGGTGCTATCGAGATCCAGTGTATCTACGAGGAAAAGCGAGCCATCACTGGAGAAGCCGAGTAAAACAAAATCGTTGTTTGAAGCATTGGAGGATGAACCGGTGACAAAGATATGGTTATCACTGTCAACTGTTATGCCTCTCCCAAAATCCTTATGGCCTCTACTAAACACTCTGGTCCAAACCGTGTCCCCAGTTACAGGGTCAAGTTTCACTACCAGAAGATCAGGAGTTGACGAAGGGCCCTTCTGACCGGCAGCGTAAACAAATCCGTCCATTCCCAGAGTGATACCCCACGCCTGATCCATCCCACCGTAATCCAGCCTCTTTGTCCACACGATGTTTCCAGACGAATCCAGCTTCATCACGAAGAAGTCGTCATTTGCGCCATTGTTACTCTTCCCACCGATATATATAAAGCCATCAGATGACACTGTAATCCCCATAGCGTCGTCATCGTGACCAAAATCATAGGTCCTGGACCATATCCGATTCCCATTATCCGTGTACTTTCTTAAAAAGATATCAAGTCCATGTGTGGAGATCACATTACCTGTTACCAGCACACCTCCCGCCTGATCTGTAGTAACATGTGCCCGTGCCCACATGGTTCCATTTTGAATGGTATCCATCCACACTACATTCCCACTCGTATCAAGTTTATAAATGAGATAGGTATAATGAAAGTTGTGCGCAGTATAACCGGCGAGATACAGATTTCCAGAACTATCGGCATAAACATCACTTGCATATTCGAGGTGACCCTGACTCAAAGTATCACACCAGATTATTTCACCATTTTCACCCATCTTCAGCAAAAGTATGTCGAGGTCAGACCCATTCCAGAAATGCCCGGTAGCATAGATTTTATCATTAGGTCCAACGGAAACACCCACACCAATGTCTAAAACGCCAAGGTTAAGGGTATCAATCCACTGAACAGAATAAGTGGGTTGTCCCTTCAGTCCTGAGATAGCAATTATAATTGATATTACAACCTTTCTCATCACACACCTCCTGAAATGGATTTTAAAGTCTATAGCTGACCTATGTCAAACTTTCGCATTTCCTTAAAAATAGATACCCGCTTGTTGGGCGAAGCTGTTATCTTATTCCCTTTATCATTCTATAAAAATAAAGCGTTTCATACCTATTTAAAGGAATTGAAAACTCCTCAACTATCTGATACCCCAATTGCTTGTAAAGAGTTATGGCACTGATATTATCCCTCTCCACATCTAATACTACCCTCTTAGCATTACTTATTCTCGCGTTATTTTCAGCGATCAACATTAATTTCTTTCCTATTCCTCTTCTCCTGAATTCGTGAAATACAGCTATATTACTTATGTAATACTCTTCTTCGTTTAATTTTCCAACTGTAGCGTTGAACTTCATCATTACTGGAAGCTTATTCAAAATATCAATACCTATATATCTGAATAATAAAATGAATAATAAAAGACCTGTGCGCAAATTTTCCTTCTTTTTAGTTTGCCAACTATAACTCAAGATCATACCTGCTCTCTTTGTGTTGATAACTCCGAAATAAACATGTTCATGGCTAAAAAGATTACCACTCGAAGAAAACAGATATTCCAATACGATCTTTATCTTTCTTCCAAAAAGAAGGGGAAAATATGGAGCAGAAAGTATTACAAGTTTAGAGAAATACCTCGTATCACTGATATTTGCTTTCCTTATCGTGATCTCTCTCATAACCTCCTCTTAGCAACTTCGTTTAATGTTTGACGGATATGCGAAGATTCCCGCTGGGGAATTTGGACGAAGCAGAGCCGTGTCCACCACTCAACAGAAACTTTTTATTACTCATCCACTCCTCCTTTTGTTTTGAGATAAGGCAAAGGACTAATAAAACTAAATCGAGAGGATACCTTTATTATGTACTTTAAAAGGGGAACATGAGCTGCTCCATATAGTAGAAGGACCTTCTCTGCTTCAGGAGGTAACACTTCTTTCAGATTCCGGACTATTCCAAGATTTCTTTCAAACCAGTTTGAAACCACAGCAAAAGCAACTTTTCTGTTTTCATACTCAAGAGCTGTACCAACCATACCCGAATCGTTAAAATTCACCATTGGTTCTGAATTTAACCAGTATAGATAATCTGGAATTGGAAGTTCTTTTAATTTTTCTATATCCTCTGCAAACAGTTTTTCAAAATTAAGTCCGGAGGGTTTGTAATACATAACCTCTTTAATCATTTCAATTGTCATCCATTCGGGATAATCCGGATAAAAGTCCACTGCCAGAATTTTTTTGTGATTCAGATATTTTGCAAGACGAAACCCAACCTGAACTACTTCATTTCTGCTTGATAAAAATGGTAGATTTTCTTCCCGCTCAAAATTCCTTTTTCCTTTTAAATATTCCCGATACATAACATTTAACAAGTTTTCTTTTTCACGCAAAACTTCAACGGCAATGATGTCAGGTTTCCATTTTGCCAGATTTCCAACAAGAAGTTCAATTTCTTTCTGCCTTCTTGGAGAAAGAACATCGTCAATTTCTTTCTCATATACATGTCTGCCTTTCTCTCCCTCCATATGATAAATCCCCAGTATCATTACCTGGATCTGCTTCTCTCGTTTCCCTTTTTTATTTAATGCCTTCATCTCTGTAAAATCTCCAATTATAAGGACAATCCAACGGCAATGAAATTTTGACCGAATTTGTTGGTTTTAACATTTTGCACATCCTTTTTTTTAAAATTTCTGCTATCTCGTTTTTATTTAATTATACTATCCCGCGTTTTGGTATGTTCGCGTTACTCACACCGCTATGAATCTCCGTTGTCTTACTGCTTCTATGTGCCGGAAGCCCATGTATGTGCCTCATATCAACTCCATTCTCCAAAAAAGTTATATCTTCCCTTTGCTACTTCTCATCTGGATGAGCTTTCGCTTGATATCAATATCCTCTGCTTTCAACCTGACCACCTCACCAGCCCTCCATCCTGGGAATAAACAAAGGTGAGGATCACCCTGTTTTTTATGTTATTAAGAGCCGAAGAAATTTCTATGTTATAATTTTAATGCATTGATAAAGGGTGGAGGCGGAAACTTTCCTCCTCCCAACCATAATAACTTTATCTTCTAACACTTCCCTGTCATGCGGAAATTCAACAATAACTTTCCTGTTTGACCAATTTTCACGGCGGGGATTTCACCATCAAGTACACTAAGAAAGGGGATTCGAAAAAAGTAGGAGGGAAATTAAGAATCCCCCACCCCTTTCGACAAAGGTGGATTTTAAGAGAATACCTCTTCGCAAGAAGAGGGACAAAGGGGAATTATTCGAACACCCTCAACTACGAAACGCGAATGTTTGATTCCTCATCCCTTATTACTTAAAATTAATGGTCTATGAAACTCCTTGTATTGCTGATGGTTCTTTATAAACCTATACCCAGGGTACTATTCCTGACTTCCTCGGTTGACGGAAGGGGGGTCCTGCCTCCTGGTGCCCATCTCGTGCTCGAAGAATTTTCACGGCATGGATCTCCAGTTTACTTCCACGATAAATCCATCCTCTATTCTCCGGAATCTCTGAGACTTTTTAACATAATTATCGTTCCAACATCCTACGGTTACCATGATGTGGACAGGCCTTTGTCCCTTACATACCTTGACACAATTTCCATGGAAAATCTCGTAAAATGGGTGGAAAACGGCGGTTTTCTAATTGCAGGTGGCAATGTGGGAAGAAACACTCTTTCAGGTCAGGACAGATTTATTTCAGGCAACATACTTGACCGGAAGGAATGGCCACTTGGCAGGGCATTTGGCTTTGATATGGTGGAGGTAAATCTCAGGGGATTAAGGCTTGTAAAACGAAAAGGGTGCACGCTATTTGAGTGGTTTGACTCTCCGGTAGTAGATTCAGTGAAAAATAACGATTGGATACTTTTGCCTGTAAATGAGGACGGTAGTGTTGAAAACCTGATGTACTGGACGGATGGAAAGAAAAAATATGGTGGAGTAACCCTTAACAGTTACGGGAAAGGTTACGCCATGCTTCTATCATCCTTCCTCTTATTACATCCCTCCTTTGACGGTGGATGGGCAGACATTCCTGAGATCACCCGTTTTTACCACAACCTTTTTCTATATTCACTTGGTCTTGAAAGGGTTTCTACAGGTGTGGATCCATGGCCCTACGGAAAAAAGGCGGTTCTTTCCATAACCCTGGATGACGGTGGTAAAATGGGTGAGTACGAACTAACTTTAAAGAATCTTCTTGCAAGGGTACCATCTATCACATTCTTCGTTACGGGAGTGCTGGATGAAAGGACTTTGAAATACATCAAAAAGTTCAGGCAGATTGAGCCTGGAAACCACAGTTTCGACCATCCTTTTTTCAGGGATCTGAATTTGAACCAGTCAGTTGCCCAGATAAAGATGGCTGAAAGTGTAATTGGAAAGACAGACGGATTCAGGTTTCCCTATGTTAACTACACTCCAGAGGGATTTTATGCCCTCTGGACGCATGGATTCAAATACGAATCGTCCATCAGGGTAGATCACCTCAACTCGTTTCAGGGGGCTATTTTCCCCTATAATCTGGTCTTTTCCTTTGGTAAAAATCTTATAACATCTGACCTATTAGAACTGTCCCCCATTAAGTCAGACTGGTTTTTTTATCAGAAGATCTATGCTGATAACTTTCCCGAAGATGAAAAGGTGGAAAGCCAGGAGGCTTACTATTCATACCTTTCCACCATGTGGGAAATCATAAAGGAAGCACGGGGAGTAATGGTTCAGATGGGACATCCCATGTATCAGGGGCACAGTGAGAAATTTCTTGAGCCACTCCTCAGGTTTATAGATGATGTAAAAAAGGAGAAAACCGCATGGATTGCTTCTCTTGGTGAGATTTACAGGTGGTGGCGTCTCAGGAATGAGATAGGTGTGGAGGTGGAGGAGAAGAACGACAGAATCCTGTACAGGTTTCATAATCCAGGTAGAGAGCTTAAGGGATTCAGTGTATGGTTTGATGTCGAGGGTGAACCTTCGGTGAAATTTAAAAGGTGTAAAGGTTACTTTTTCTCAAGGGAACACAACGGATTACGCAGGTATCACCTGGTGATGAATTTACCGTCCGGTTCTTCAGCCGTGGAAATCAGAGTAAGATAGTCGTATGTTATTCCCTTCCGATAACCTCGTTGAAGCGATCGTTCTTGTGATCACCAACTTTTTTATACTGTATTTCTCCATCTATGGGCTTTTAAATATCTGGTTTTTTGTCGTTTTTTTAACTGATTTTATGAAGATGAAACCCACTGAATTGCGGGGGGAGGACCTGCCAGGTGTTACCATTCTTATCCCTGCGTTCAACGAAGAGAAGGTAATAGTGAACACGGTTGAAAATTTGCTAAATCTGGACTATCCGAACCTCACTTTTATCGTCATAGACGATGGATCAGATGATAATACATCCGTGAAGGTTGTGGAAAGGTTCAGAATGCGACATGGCGGGGTTAATAAGACTGCTGATATCCCCACAGCGCCAGTAGAGGAAATTTATGTTTCTGAGATCAACGAAAATTTGATACTGATAAGAAAGGCAAACGGTGGTAAGGCAGATGCCCTGAATGCGGGTTTGAACTTTTCGAAGGGTGAGATTATTGTGACCATAGATGCCGATACGGTTCTCGCTCCCCGAAGTGTAAGGAGACTCGTGGGTCTTTTCAAAGATCAGAATGCTGCAGCTGTGGGGGGTCTCCTCACCGTGGCAAACGAAGCGGTGATAAAAAATGGAAGGCCTGTTAGTGTAAAGTTTCCAGGAAATCCTCTCGTCATTTTTCAACTCATAGAATATCTCGTTTCTTATTCCATTGGGCGCGGCGCTCTCTCGAGGATAGATTCCCTTTTGGTGCTGTCTGGAGCGTTTTCTGCATTCCGCAGGGAACTCCTTATCAGTGTGGGAGGATTCCTTTCGAGAATTTCTCACGGAAGGACCACTGTTTGTGAGGATATGGAAATTGTGGTCCGCCTGCACAGGTATCTTAAGGAAAGAAGAATACCGTATCCCATAAAATTTCACTTTTTCCCCGTTGCATGGACTGAAGTACCTTCAAGTCTATCAAACATCCTCCGTCAGAGGAACAGGTGGCACAGGGGACTTGGAGAGTCCCTGATGATTCACTCGGACATGCTTTTCAACCCCCGTTACAGACACATAGGTCTCTTTGCCGTTCCTTACTACACATTCTTTGAGTTTCTCTCGCCCATTGCAAAGCTTTTCTCGACGGTACTTATTCTCATCCTTCTATTTATGAGACTCGTCCACTGGCAGTTTGTGATAATACTTTTTCTGCTCGTTGTGGCACTTAACGGTCTTTACACATCGATTATAACAACGATGGTGGAGCTGAAGTTTAAAAACATCTCCACGGACAACATGGAGGCAATGAGATTCAAGACACTTGGTGACTGGATCAAGCTCATTCTCATGTCGTTTTTTCTCGAGCCGGTGTATGGCGCCATAAGGACAGTTGCTCAGCTCTGGGGGATATGGGATCTTTTCAGGGGAAAATCTGGCTGGTACAAGTTCGAAAGGGAGGGTATGAGGTCCCAGAATCAAAGTTGACTTTAAAAGAGGATATCTATAGTTAACTGCAAAACCTGATGCAATTATCGAACACGATGAGAATCGTACATAGGAATATCCGTTTAATTCTAAAGTTCCCCTTCGATAGGAAGAAATGGCAAATATTTCGAAAATCCCCCTCTCCCTTTTAGCAAAGTGGGATTTTGGACACCAAAGTCCCCCTCCTATGTAAAATTGTTTTAAAATTAAAGAACATCATGGTACATTACTCTAAAACTCTCATATCTCTGGTGGAGGTAGGGGGACATCGAATCCCCCTGGGCCTCGAGCCCTCAAAGAAGTCCGTCCCCCTCCTTCCCTTTC
>JALSOY010000236.1 GCA_026986235.1 Caldifarciminota bacterium | reverse complement strand
TCATTCCCCGACAGGCCTTAAGACTTTACAATCTCGCACGCCAGAGAAAATGGGACGAGGCGATTGAGCTCCAGAAAAAACTCTGGAGGATAAACGAAGTATTTCAAAAATACGGCCTCGCACCATGCATAAAGGCAGCACTCGAAATTCAGGGTTTTCCAGTGGGAGATCCCATTCCACCACTAAGACCCCTTAACGAAGCTCAAAGGGAAGAATTAAAGGATGTTCTAACCTACCTCGAAGGGGTTTAGAAAATATATTTAGTTGTGGCATCATTATAATACCAGGCTTATCTACCCTCCTCTTTAGCAGGTTAACTCCGAAAATCCTGCTCCTTCACAGGATTAGGGGGATTCTACGAGACGAAAGTCACCCTCCTTTAGAAGGGAGACAAAGGGGGATGACGACCGCTTAAATTTCAATTCCCCTGTCTCCCCCTTCACCAAGGGGGATTTTGGAAGAGGAAAATTCCACCTTCACTAAGGGGGATTTTAAGAGATGATGATCCCCCTTCACCAGGGAGATTGTGGGAATCCCCTTGTATACCTCTTTTGACAAAGGGGTGAACTTTAAGAGGCGATGATTCCTCTTCGCAAGGAAAGACTTCAGGTTGACTGGAACTTTCATATCATGGATAATTTCCCAAAAAAGCATGCTCTTTGGAAAGCGATAAGCTATTCAAAGGGGAAGGAGAAGAAATTATGTGGTTAATACTTGCACTCACCATCCTTGGTTCAGGGGCGGGTGTGAAAAACTCAAGCATCATTCCAGACTCCTCTGGATTCAGTGAAATATCGAGGTGGCCTTTTGGCCCCGGCTTTTCCCTCGCTCTGGATACCACAAGAAATCTCATATTTCTCGGCTCAGGTGCCGGAGTCCTTATCCTGCAGCCAGACAATGGTGACTTTTCCCTCGTTTCCGATGGAATACGCACTGAAAGTGGTAATATCAGGACACTCCTTTACGACCACCAGCTCCTTTTTACCGGAGGCGACGGAGCTGAATTAGAAGTCTGGAATGTCTCGTCACCCACAAACCCATCTCTGGTCTTTCGGTACCAGGATACAGTACCATCCGATTACGGAAGTGCCCGCGTTGAAGATCTATCAATTTACCAAAATTACCTTATCGTCGCCTTCAACGACGGGTACGACGCAAATCTCAACTACCACTCTTATGTGAAGTTTTTTGACCTATCAACCCTCCAGATAGTTGCTTCTATATCCAGATCTTCAGAAATAGGTGGAATTTATGTGGAAAACAATAGACTCTTTGTACAGGATGGTTTAACTCTCTATGTTTACGACATCTCGACCGTGACAGATCCCACACAGATCACCAATTTTAGCGACTTGAGTAAAAAGTTTGTTATTAAAGACACTTTACTCTACGGAGTAAATGATGGAATGTGGGGATCAACCATCAATATCTACGACATAAGTGACCTGAGCAATCCAGTACAGGTAAACAGCGCAACATCTACATTGACCGAGGTGTACAGAGTCAGAATGATAGGCAATTCCCTTTTCCTTTGCGGAACATTTCTTGAGGCCTGGGATGTGTCGGATCCTGCACACCT
>JALSOY010000235.1 GCA_026986235.1 Caldifarciminota bacterium | reverse complement strand
CGCCCCCTGTCCTCCACCCTCGGGCTCAGTGCGTCACCCAGTCTCGTGGCGTTGACTTTTCGCACATTACCTGGCATCAGATCGGGCCTTTCAAGGGCAAACTTATTCCAGGTGAACGCTCCACTGGTTGAAAGAAGGATGCCGCCACCTCTGAATCTCCAGGCTCCCACCAGTGCAGGGAGCATACTTATGGCCCGTATGGCATTCCCTCCACCCCTGTTTCTCTGCATCCCGTAGTTAACTCTTATGACAGAGGGCTGTAATCTTGCGTACTTACGGGCCATCCTTCTGATAGTTTCAGCTGGAATATCCGTGACCTTCTCTGCTCTTTCCGGGGGCCACTCCTCCACTCTTTTTTTAAGCTCACTAAAACCAACTGTATATTTTTCCACATATTCACGGTCATACAGCCTCTCCGAAACTAAAACATTCATAATCGAAAGGGCGAGAGCACCATCCGATCCCGGTCTTATCGGTATCCACATGTCAGCATTGCGGGCGGTTTTCGTCTTTATTGGATCGATCACAACGACATCTGCTCCCCTTCTTTTTGCCTTCAATATGAATTTCCAGAGATGGAGGTTGCTCGTGAGGGTATTTGTTCCCCAGAGAATGATAAATTTTGCAAACTGGAAGTCCTCAGGAGGTGTACCTATGGTGCTGCCAATGGTGTAACTGTAGCCTGACACGCCTGCGTCTGAGCACAGGCTTCTTTCGAGCAGGGTGGCCCCAAGAATATGGGTAAACCTCCTGTCCATACTGCTACCCTGAATCAGTCCCAGGGTTCCGCTGTAGGAGTAAGGAAGTATTGACTCAGAGCCGTGCCTGGCTATAATCTGATTGAGTTTTTCTGAAATCTCTTCCAGTGCATCGTCCCAGGAAACAGGTTGGAAGATCCCCTCACCCTTTCTACCGGATCGTTTAAGAGGGTATAACACCCTCTCCGGATGATATGTCCTCTCAAGGTATCTTTTGACTTTCGCGCAAAGAACCCCTCGTGTGATGGGATGATCAGGGTCACCTGAGATATTTACTGCCCTTCCGTCTTTTACCTCGACAATCCAGCTGCATGTATCGGGGCAGTCGTGGGGGCAGACGCCTTTTACCCTCAACTTCAGCTGACTTTTGTTCCCGGTGGCACCTCTTTATCAGGATGAAGCAGTACCACCTTTCCCTCTTTATCAACTGATGCAAGGATCATTCCCTGGGAAAGGATCCCCCGGATCTTCCGCGGCTCGAGATTCGTGAGAACGGGAAGCTCCTTGCCAATGACCTCTTCTGGCTGATAGTGAAGTGCAATTCCTGCAACGAGGGTAATGATCTTTTCTCCAATGTCCACCCTGAGCTTCAGAAGCTTATCTGCCCCTTTAACCTTTTCTGCCTCAACAACTTTCCCTATCCTGATATCGAGTTTCTGAAATTCCTCAAATGAAACCTTCTTTTCTTCCACCCTTTCCTCCTCCACAGGTTTTTCAAGTCTTGACTTTAACTTCTGAACCTCTGCCTCTATCTTTTCATCAGGAATTTTCCTGTAGAGTATCTCAATCCTTCCAAGTTCAGTCCCGGGTTCAAGGTCGATTTTCCCCGCATCTTGCCATGTAAGATCCTTTTTGATGTTGAGCATTTCCCTGATTTTTCTTGCCCCGAAAGGGATAAAGGGCTCTGATAGAACGGAAAGTGTTTTGACGAGGGAGGCACAGAGATAGAGTGTTCTTGCCGTCTCCTCCCTGTCTGTTTTTCTCGTGGCCCAGGGTCTTTTGTAATCGAAGTACCTGTTGGCGAAGTTGGAAAGGTCAAGGATCTCACGGAGTGCCTTTCTCATCTCGAATCTTTCGAGGTGCCGGCCCACCTTTTCCGGAGCCTCTTCAATCGCCCGGATCACCTCAAGGTCCATGTCTTTGAAGTCCTTTGCCTCAGGAATCCTGCCTCCAAGGTAATTTTTGATGAAGCTCAGGGTTCTGTTGACAAAGTTCCCGAAGTTATCGGCGAGTTCTGAATTCACCCTCTGCTGGAATTCGTAGAAGTTGAAATCGGAATCCTTGTATTCGGGAAGGGCGAAAGCAAGGCCAAACCTCACATAGTCAGGACCGAAGGAATCTACGAATTCGGGTATCCAGATGGCCCAGCCGCGGGATGTGGAGATCTTATCTCCCATAAGGTTCATAAATTCATTCGCAGGTACATTATCAGGAAGTACATAGTCCCCGTGCGCCATGAGCATGGCGGGCCACACGATAGCGTGGAATACGATGTTATCCTTTCCGATAAAATGGATGAGTCTCGTCTGTGGATCCAGCCAGTAATCCTTCCATCTGTCAGGTTTCCCTATTTTTTCGGCCCACTCTTTGGTGGAAGAGATGTATCCAATGGGCGCATCAAACCAGACATAGAGGACCTTTCCCTTTGCCTCAGGTAGTGGAACCGGTACACCCCACTCAAGGTCTCTGGTAATAGCTCTGTCCTTGAGACCCTCTTTGATCCAGCCGAGTGCGGTGTTTTTAACATTTTCTTTCCAGTCCTTTGACTCAAGCCATTCTTTCAAGGCATCAGAAAACCCGGACAGCTTGAAATAGTAGTGGTATGTTTTCTTTATAACAGGAGTGGTCCCGCAGATGGCGCACCTGGGATTTACGAGCTCCGTGGGCTCAAGCCACCTGCCACACTTTTCACACTGATCGCCACGGGCATGGGGATACCCGCAGTAAGGGCATGTTCCCTCAACATACCTGTCGGGTAAAAACCTCTTGCAGTTAGGACAGTAAAACTGCTCAATTTCCTTTTTGTAAATGAAACCACGCCTGTAGATTTTCAGGAAAAACTCCTGAGATGTTTTATGGTGGATGGGCTTTGATGTCCTTGAAAAGTTGTCAAAGGAGATGCCCAGTTTCTCGAAACTGTTCTTTATATCTTCGTAGTAGAAATCCACGAGTTCTTTGGGTGT
The DNA here is from genome assembly GCA_026986235.1 of Caldifarciminota bacterium. GTDB lineage: Bacteria > Hydrothermota > Hydrothermia > B15-G9 > WFZT01 > WFZT01. Next base: position 4,376 of record JALSOY010000235.1, on the reverse strand, counting down.
GATACCCTTTTTCTCGGCGGCTATGGTGATTGCGACACCGTGTTCGTCTGTACCACAGATGTAAACGACATCGTCTCCCTTCAGTCTTTTGTAACGAACATAGATGTCAGCGGGGAGGTACGCCCCTGCAATGTGTCCTATGTGCAGGGGACCATTTGCATAAGGCAATGCACTGGTTACCAGCAACTTCTCCATCTGGACCACTCCTTTTGAAAAATTTGGTTAATTATAGCTTTTCAGGACAGTTCTTTCAAACACAGCCGATTGATTTTTTAGGCTGCATGGAATAAATTAATAGTCAATCCATGGTGGGTGTTAATCATCAATCTTGAAATTTGCTCTCGCTTAAAATAATATAAGAACCCGGCTTTTTGAAAGTCAGAAGACGCTCTCAGTGTAGAGGGCGTCCCTGATAAAAAATCAGGTCCAGAGGAGGTAAAATGAAGAAGAGAAGCTATGAAATGATGGTCATAATAGATCCGGACATACCGGATGAGGAGATAGGAAACACCATAAACACGCTGAAAAGCATAATAGAGGACAACGGTGGAGAACTGGAAAAAATAGACGAATGGGGAAAGAGACAGCTTGCCTACCCGATAAACAAAAAGAATGAAGGCTATTACGCCGTGTACTACTTTATCGGCGAGCCTTCCCTACCAGATGCCCTCAGAAAAGAGTTCAGGTTCAACAAGAACCTGATGAGGGGCATGATAATCAAGAGGGGTGATGTTAAATAATGGCTGACATAAAAGTCCCGAGTATCAACCTTGTCATTCTCTCCGGGCGTCTTACTGCGCGTCCGGAATTGAGATACACACCGAGCGGCAGGGCAGTCTGTAAATTTGGCCTCGCAGTCTCAAGAAACTATAGGGATCAGGAAGGCCAGTGGCAGGAGGATACACTGTTTATCAATGTCACCACCTGGGGTCAACTCGCTGAAAGGGTAAACGACAGACTTACAAAGGGCAGTCCCGTGGTCGTGGAAGGAAGACTCCAGTCCAGAACATGGGAAGACAGTATGGGAAATAAGAGAAAGACCATCGAAGTCGTTGCAAGGTCCGTACAGATGCTTGAGAAGTTTGGAATGACGGAGGAAACATACGAGCCAATAACAGACGAGGTCCCGCCGGAAACCACTCCCGGTGAGGACGATCTGCCTTTTTAAAGGAGGTGTAAAACATGGCAAAAGTCAGAAAGAACTCCTGTGAGTTTTGCAGGGAAGGAATTAAAGAAATCGATTACAAAGATGTGGAAAGACTCAGAAAATACCTCACGGCAAGGGGTAAAATTTTATCAAGGAGAACCACAGGCACATGTGCATACCATCAGAGACAGCTCTCCCGTGCCATTAAAAGAGCAAGAATAATGGCCCTTCTTCCCTTCGTCGAGGCCTACTACATCTAAAAAAACGGAGTGTAAAAATGAAGGTTATCCTGAAAGAGGATGTTGAAAGAGTCGGGAAAAGGGGAGAAATCGTCAATGTTTCCGACGGATACGCAAGAAACTATTTAATACCCAGAAATCTTGCAATACCCGCTACTGAGTCAAACCTGAAGGCATTCCGGAACGACGAAAAACTCCGGAAAATGAAGGCAGAAAGGGAGAAAACCAGAGCCGAGAAACTTGCGAATAAGATAAAGAACATTTCCATTACCATTGCAGTGAAAACTGGGGAGGACGATAAGCTCTTTGGTGCCGTCAGTTCCGTTGATATCCTCTCGGCCCTCAAAGAGAAGGGAATTGAGCTACAGAAAGGCATGATCCGCATGGAAGACTCCATAAGAACTCTTGGAACCCATTATGTGCCAATAAAACTTCACCCTGAGGTGGAAGCAAAACTCAAGGTCGAAGTCGTTAAAAAATAGGAGGTCACAGTATGGCACTTGAGAAGGAAGACAAAGAAAGAATCATTAAAGAATGGCAGAGATTTGAAGGTGATACTGGCTCCCCGGAGGTCCAGATCGCCCTTTTGACAGAAAGAATTAAACAGATCACCGAGCATTTAAAAACCCACAGGAAGGATGTCCATTCCAGATACGGTCTCATAAAACTGGTTGGTAAAAGGAAAAGACTTTTAAGATACCTGAAACGGGAAAACTTCGTAAGGTATCAGGAAGTTATCAAGAAGCTTGGGATAAGGGGCTAAAATGGAAAAGATCGTTGACACCGAGATAGGAGGGCGAAAATTAGAGATAAGGACAGGGAAGGTAGCCAGACAGGCTGACGCCGCAGTTTTGGTTCAGTATGGAGATACCGTCGTCCTGGTGACCGCAGTTTCCAAACCCTCGGAGGAGAAAAGGGACTTCCTGCCCCTGCTCGTGGAATACAGAGAACAGTCCTACGCTGCCGGTAAAATCCCCGGCGGATACTTCAAGAGGGAGGGTAAACCCCGGGAGAGAGAGATCCTCTACTCAAGAGCCATCGATCGCTCAATCAGACCACGCTTCCCCAAGGGCATGATGGACGAGGTGGAAATCATTGCCTACCTCCTCTCCTACGATATGGAAAACGAGGGTCACCTTCTGGGAATTATTGGAGCAAGTGCGGCACTCAGTATCTCACCCATTCCCTTTGAAGGCCCCATAGGCGCCGTACGCGTGGGCTACATCAACGACGAATTCGTGATAAATCCCACCAACACACAGCTCAACGAGAGTCTGTTCGATCTTCTACTGGTGGGTCAGGGAGACGAGGTGCACATGATTGAGTTCGAGGGCAAAGAGGTGGCTGAAGATCTCCTTATTGAGGCCATAGAGTTTGCCCTGCCCTACATAAATCAGGTGACAGAACTCCAGCAGGAACTCATAGAGCAGGTAGAGGTTGAAAAAAGGGAACCCACGGTTTTACCCATACCTGATGAGCTGAGATCTCGGATAAAGGAGCAGTTTGGACAGATGATCCACGACGCCATGCACATCGCCCACAAGAAGACCCGCCAGGAAACACTTGCTACCATTCATAAGCAGGTTCACGAAGCCCTTCAGGAGGATTTTCCGGACAGCAAGATTGAGATCGAGACGGCACTCTACGAGATAGAGCGTGAGACCATGAGAAAGATGGTACTTGAAGAGGGAACGAGGATCGACGGTAGAAAATTCGACGAGATCAGACCCCTTTCAGCAGAAATAGGGATACTACCGCGTACCCATGGATCCGCCCTTTTCAGGCGTGGTGAGACCCAGGCACTGGTGGTCACCACACTCGGTACTTCAGAGGATGTTCAGAGACTCTCGGAGCTTGAGCCCGAGGAAGAAAAAAGGTTCATGCTCCACTACAATTTCCCGCCGTTTTCAGTTGGAGAGATAAAGCCCCTGAGAGGTCCCGGAAGAAGGGAAATCGGACACGGCGCCCTTGCAGAAAAGGCAGTTGCCAACCTCATACCACCAGAGGATGAGTTTCCATACACCATCAGAGTCGTCTCCGACATACTTGAGTCCAACGGCTCCACATCCATGGCCACTGTATGCGGAGCATCCCTATCCCTTATGGACGCAGGCGTCCCCCTTAAAACTTCTGTTGCCGGTATATCCATCGGACTCGTGAAAGAAGAAAACAGATTCGAACTCCTAACAGACATCATAGGCGCCGAAGATCACTACGGCGACATGGATTTCAAGGTCGCCGGTACGAGAAACGGGATTACAGCCATCCAGCTTGACCTCAAGATTAAGGGTATTGGGCTTGATATAATCAAAGCCACTTTTGAAAGGGCAAAAAAGGCAAGATACTTCATCCTCGATGTCATGGACGCAACCATCAGCTCCCCCAGAAAAGAGCTTTCCAAGTACGCTCCCAAGGTTGCAGCCATCTGGATTCCACGGGAAAAGATCGGAGAAGTCATAGGTCCCGGTGGAAGAACCATCAGGAAAATCCAGGAAGATACTGACACGAGAATTGAGATCGAGGATACCACGGGTAAAGTTCTCATCTCCGGCCAGAGTGTGGACGGCGTTGAAGAGGCCAAAAAACGGATCAGTGAACTGGTACAGGAAGTGGAGGTCGGCACAGTTTATCTCGGTAAGGTCACCCGCATAGCTCCCTTTGGTGCCTTCGTTGAGATTCTCCCAGGCAAAGAAGGACTCGTTCACATCTCTGAACTCGCCAATACCAGGGTGAAAAAGGTAGAAGATGTCCTCAAGGTGGGGGACAAGGTACTGGTTAAAGTCATAGACATAGACGATCTTGGCAGGATAAAACTTTCGAGAAAGGCCGCCCTCCAGGGTGGCGTTAAAAAGATTAAAAAGGATTAGTGTGCCCTGGCGTTATCCACTCTTTGACCTCGATTACGGACCCGAGGAGGAAGAGGCTGTAATCGAGGTCATCCGCTCGGGCTGGATCACTCAGGGACCCAAAACCGAGGAGTACGAGAGAGA
>JALSOY010000234.1 GCA_026986235.1 Caldifarciminota bacterium | reverse complement strand
CCTTCTAAAGGAGGAGGACTTTGGTCGTGTAAAATCCCCCTTTGTCAAAAGGGGGATCAAGGGGGATTCTCAAAGTACCACCGGTGAAGGGGTATCATCCCCTCTCACAATCTCCCCTGGAGAAGGGGGTTCCCTACATCTCACAATCCCCCTGGAGAAGGGGGATCCCCCTCTCCCACAATCCCCCTTGGAGAAGGGGGATACAGGGGGATTGAAAATAAAAAGGTAGTCATCCCCCTTGGTTTGACTTTTATCGAACAGCCCCGGTGGGGGTTTGACATTAAACGGTTTGATGTTTTAGTATATTCTTATGATTCAGAGGCTTCTCGTTGCCAATCGGGGGGAGATTGCGATAAGAATTGGGCGAACGGCAAGGGACATGGGGATAGAGTACATTGCCATCTATTCCGACGCTGACAGAAATGCCCTCCATGTTCTCCTTTCAGACAGAGCTTACAGAGTGGGACCACCTGAGAGTGAGAAGAGTTACCTCAATATGGACAGGATCATCCAGATTGCAAAGGACGCAGGTGCAGAGGCAATCCATCCAGGTTACGGATTTCTTTCGGAGAATGCAGAGTTTGCCGAGAGGGTAATCGAGGCAGGTCTGATTTTCGTGGGCCCACCGCCTGAGGCCATGAGACTCATGGGGGATAAGCTTCAGGCGAGGAAACTTGCGCAGAAGGTGGGGGTGCCAACCGTCCCCGGCTCAAGGGAGGGAATTTCCAGTGTTGAAGAGGGGATCGAGGTGGCAAGAAAAATAGGGTTTCCAGTTCTTCTTAAGGCCGCCATGGGGGGAGGTGGTAAGGGTATGAGGGTGGTCCGCAGTGAAGAGGAGTTTACATCGGCCTTCAAACTCGCCCAGGCAGAGGCACTCGGAGCCTTTGGAGACTCCACCATTTACATTGAGAAGTTTATTGAAAACCCCCGTCATGTGGAGATGCAGATAATAGCCGATAGATACGGCAATGTCGTATATCTCGGGGAAAGAGAATGTTCCATTCAGAGGCGTCACCAGAAGATTATCGAAGAATCCCCCTCCCCTGTTATGACACCGAAAAAGAGGAAAGAGATGGGCGAAGCTGCAGTTGAACTTATCCGTGCCGCCGGTTATTACAATGCGGGAACTGTGGAATTCCTCGTCGATAAAGATCTGAACTTTTACTTTCTTGAGGTAAATGCGAGGTTACAGGTGGAGCATCCTGTGACCGAGGTGCGCCTCGGCATGGACCTCGTTAAAGAACAGCTCAGGGTCGCAGTGGGTGAAAAACTTGGATTTTCACAGAAGGACATCCAGCCCAGAGGATGGGCTATTGAGGCAAGGATATACGCTGAGGACCCGGCAAATAATTTTTTCCCCTCCCCGGGACTTATAAAGTTTCTTAGGGAGCCCCAGGGGCCTTACATCAGGGTTGATTCCGGAGTTTACCAGGGCTACGAGGTGCCCATTTACTACGATCCCATGCTTTCCAAGTTGATTGCATGGGGCGAAACGAGGCAGGAGGCCCTTGCCCGCCTTAAAAGGGCACTCAACGAGTACATCGTTTTCGGGATCAAAACAGCCATTGATTTCCACAAGCGTATAATCGAGGACGAGAGATTCAGACGCGGTGAGATTCACACCGGTTTTTTAAACGAATTCACTTACACGAGTTTAGAGAGGAAGAAGGAAGCGGCCATTGCAGGAACACTGGCCTACACCCGGAAGTCTGCGGCAATCTCTGTTGATAAAGGCGAATGTCAGCCAGAGAGCAGGTGGAAGACCCTCGGTCGTGAACTTGCACTCAAGGGAGGGATAGATGAGATACTGGGTTGACTTTGATGGCGAAGGATTTGAGGTAACCATCGTCGAAGAAAACGGAACGCAAAAGATTATCCTGAACGGTGAGGCAAAGGAGGTGGAGCTTTTTAAAATAGACAGTAACGGTACCTATGTGGCTTATGTTGACGGGGCACCATTGATATTCCACGCTGAAATTTCAGGAAACGGTGAGGTAAAGGTCAGCCTTCCGGATGTTACACACCAGATGAATATCGTAAAATCTGTGGGCAGGTCAGGTGAGCGGCGCAGGGTTGTGGATGCAGGACCTGCGAAGATAAAATCCCCCATGTCCGGATTGATCGTTGATGTCATGGTAGAGCCGGGCGCCAGTGTGGAAAAAGGTACACCTCTTATCGTCCTTGAGGCCATGAAGATGAGAAACGAGATCAAGGCCCCCCGCCCGGGCATCGTAAAGGAATTGAAAGTTAATAAGGGACAGACCGTGGAAACGGGCACTGTCCTTTTGACCATAGAATAGCTCTTTAAAATTTGGTAGTTTAAATGACCGACCGGTCATATCGAACAAAAACCTTTGGAGGTGGTTTATGCTGAGTTTGGTCGAAAAGTTAGTACTAACCGCTGTCATAATTGTTGCCGTATATCTTTCGTACAGGGCCTTTTACATCCGTTATCTCCTTGTAAAGAAGGGACAGCCTGACAGAAGGACGGACAACTGGCCCAGAAGGTTGGGTAACGCCATCGTCCATGTCTTCTGCCAGAGGTGTACACTGAGGGACAGGCCCTGGACGGGTTTACTTCATACATTCGTGTTCTGGGGTTTTGTCTTTTTTGCCCTCGTCACAATCAACCATGTGCTCACAGGCTATTCCGAGAGGCTTCTCATTTTCAGAGGCGCATTCGGAAAGGTTTACCTTACCATCGTTGACATAATTGCCCTTCTCGTACTCGTGGGGATCCTCGGACTCGCCTTCAGAAGGTATGTTTTAAAACCTCCATCACTCCTTCATCCTGACGAAGAATCAGGTGTGATCGTTCATCCACGGGGTAAAGAAAGACCTCAGTTTGAGTCAACCGTGGTCATCCTGTTGATTACGGGGTTGATGATTTCATACCTGCTCACAGAAGGGTTTGCCATCAGCACTGGTGTTGCAGAAGCCGAGCCATTTTTCGGGAAATTCCTTTCAGGCCTGCTCCCTGCGTCAAAATTCTGGCTTCATCTGTTCTGGTGGATTCATATACTGCTGATCCTGGGCTTTATGGTATTCATTCCAAATTCAAAGCACATGCATCTTGTTACAGGTCCTTTCAACGCATTTTTCAAGTATGACAAACCTTCCGGAAAACTCAGTACACTCGATCTGGAGAACGCTGAATTCTTTGGCGCCTCCAGACTGGAGCACCTCACATGGAAAAGACTCTTCGACTCCTTTACCTGCATCGAGTGTGGGAGATGCCAGGATGTCTGCCCTGCATTCGCATCCGGTAAACCCCTTTCCCCCAAATGGATAATACTCAACATCCAGTTCAACCTTCTGAACGAAAGAGAAAACCTTTTGAAGAAGGGCGAGACGGAGAGGCAACTCGTTGGGACCCTTGTCTCGGAGGATGGTCTCTGGTCGTGCACCACATGTGGCGCGTGCTTCCACCACTGCCCAATGAGTAACGAACACATGTTTGACATCATAGACATGAGAAGATACATGGTTCTCGAGGAAAGTAAGTTCCCTTCTGAGATCACCACGGCGTTTAAGAACTTCGAGGTGGCTTCAAATCCCTGGGGAATTGACAACGGTACCCGTGGAGACTGGGCGAAGGGACTCGATGTACCCCTGATGTCAGAAAAAGGGAGTGCAGAGTACCTGCTATTTGTGGGGTGTATGGCATCCTTTGATGAAACCACAAAGAAAACGGCAATTGCCCTCTCCAAGATCCTGAACAAAGCCGGAATAGATTATGCAATTCTCGGGCCAGAGGAGATGTGCTGTGGTGACTCTGCGAGGAGGCTGGGAAACGAATACCTGTTCCAGATGCTGGCCATGCAGAATGTTGAAACCTTTAACAACTACGGGGTAAAAAAGATTATCACAATTTGCCCCCACGGTTATAACACCATAAAGAACGAGTACCCTGACTTCGGCGGCAACTACGAGGTCTATCACTATACAGAGATCATTGAAAAACTACTTAAGGAGGGGAAAATAAAGATCAGTAAGGAGCACAGGGAAAAGATCACATTTCACGATCCATGTTACCTTGGAAGGCACAACGGTATTTACGATGCACCGAGGAATGTCCTCACATCAATCACCGGAGTTCAGCTTGTTGAGATGAAAAACAACCGTGAAAATTCCTTCTGCTGTGGCGCAGGTGGAGGTAGTATGTGGTTTGAAGTCAACATCGGAGAGAGGATAAACCTCATGAGGATGGATCAGGCGCTGGAAACAGGGGCAAAGGAGGTTGCTGTGGCATGCCCGTTCTGCTACGCCATGTTTGACGATGCCGCCAAAGTCAAGGGAGTGGAAGAGGATGTAAAAGTGAGAGACATTGCTCAACTCGTAGCAGAGGCAATGGAAGATTGATAGGAACTTTGAAAATCCCCCTGCGGGATATTGAAAAGTGGTGTGTAAACCATTAGAATATCCAACTGTCAGGGCCGTTAGCTCAGGTGGCAGAGCACCTGATTTTTAATCAGGGGGTCGCAGGTTCGAATCCTGCACGGCCCATAGGCGTGGGCCCGTGGCGCAGTGGGAGCGCGGGTGACTGGCAGTCACCAGGTCGTGGGTTCAAGTCCCACCGGGTCCACTTTCCTTGACAGAATTTTCCACCTCGTAATATACTAAACCCCAAATTTTCTTTGAACGGAGGATGACTTCACCATGATGTTAATGAGAAAGCTCAGAAAAACTACAAAATTCTACCTCTGGATTATCGTCGCCGCTTTTATAGGCTGGATTATCTTTGACCTCGGTGCCAATATTGTCGGTAAAAGAAACGCCAAACCCTGGCAAAGAGGCATTATCGCCGAAGTCGATGAACACAAAATCCCCGTCAGGTACTACAACCAGGTCTTTCAGCAAATTTATAACGATAGCCTTAAAGCAAAAAAGGGCATTTCCCTCTCTGAACAGGAAGAAGAAAAAATCCAGCAGGAAGCATGGAACAAAATTCTTGAATCTATAAGGTGGCAGAAAATCATCGAGGAAAGACACATCGACCTTTCAGATCCCACCGTTTTACAGATTATCGAAACAAGTCCACCTCCGGAAATCCTGCGAGACACCGCCTTTCGAACACCTGACGGTAAGTTCGATTTTCAGAAGTACTTAAAGGTACTGCGCGATCCGAGAAACCTGCAGTACTTCAAAGCCTATGAGCAAAGGATCCGTACAGAGGTCCCGAAGGACATCATGAAATCTGACATCCTCATATCATTACCCCTTTCTGAAACTGAACTTTTTGAGCTCTATAAGAGACAAAACATGACTTTCAACGCGAAAATCCTCAATTTCAACATCTACTACATTCCCGATTCCATTATCAGGTTCACCGATGAGGATCTCAAAAAGTATTATGAAACGCACAGAGAAGAATTTTACGAGCCGGAAAAAGCCAATCTGGAACTGGTGATACTCAGAAAGCTCCCATCTTCCCAGGATACATCGGATGCGAAGGACAGGATTTATACTGCATACGAGGAACTGAAGGGAGGAGAAAAATTTGAAGAAATCGCAAAGTACTACACAGAAGATCCGGCAACAAAGGACTCAGGCGGAGTTGCAGGATGGATAAAACCAACCGACAGAAGGTACGGCTACCTGTTCCCCATTGCAAAAAAGCTTAAAAAAGGTGAATTCTCCGCACCTTCCCTCACACCCAAAGGTTGGGTAATAGTAAAACTCCTGGATCGCCCCAGAAAGGGTCAGGACAGCCTGAAAGTGGCGTTTATCCTTGTAAAGGTCAGACTGAGCTCCAGTACGAGAACAGACCTGAGCCAGAAAATGAGGGAATTCCTTGATAGAGCAAAGGAAGTGGGCTTTGAAAAAGCCGCAGAAGAGATGAAATTTAAAGTGGTGGAAACAGGACCCTTCAGACTCGACCTCGGGTTCGTTCCCAAAATAGGGATAGACCGCGAAATAATCAGATTTATAAAAGAAAACGAACCCGGTACGATTTCTCCAGTTTACAGTAAGCCTTACTTTTTCGTTGCTTTCAAGATCAAAGAAAAGACGCCTCGATCTTTACCTCCATTTGAAAGAGTTAAAAAGAAGGTTGAAATCCAGTACAAGAAGTTTAGAAAACAGGAACTCGCCCGGGAGCTTGCCCGGAAGGCCCGGGAAATGTTGAAAAATGGTCTCTCCTTCAATGAAGTCGCAGATTCCTTCAAAGCGTATGGAGTCAGGTACGCAGAAACCGGAGAGGTTAAATGGGGACAACCAATCAAAGGTGTGGGTGTAAATTACACACTTTACGGAATTATCTATGCCATGAAACCCGGCGAAATCTCACCTCCTGTTGAGTACACATCCGGTGTACTTATCGTAAAACTCATCGATAAAAAGATTCCCACCAGAGAAGAATTTGAGAAAAATAAGCGCGACTTTGCCATCAGGTATAAGTACAGAGCCATTGACCGGTTGTGGACGACCTGGAACAAAGAACTGATAAACGACCAGAACATCAAAGACTACAGAAGCTACCTGCTATATTAGCCATGGAATGTTATATGACAGGCTGATAAGACTCGACAGGATTGAAAACCTCGAAATCAACAAAAAAGCGGTCTGGGGCCTTCTTGGGTACAGAATTAAATCCACTGTTCTATCCTCGAGGATCAAAGAGATCGTTGACCACTGCTTTAAAGAGGCCGAAACTCTAATAAATCCACGAGGGACCTACATCGTCAGGACGATAAGTCACAAAAACGATTCAATTGGCCTGGAAAATACCGAACTTGTGCTCAGGGGAGAGTCAATGAAAAAACTCCTTAAAGATTCCTTTGCCGTGGTACTTATGGCCGTCACGATAGGTCCTGGTATCGATAAAAAAATACAGGAGGAGACAGAAGCCGGTCGGATGGAAAGGGCGGTAATTTTTGATGTCATAGGGTCAGAGGCAGTTGAAGCCGCTGCAAATGCGTTAAACCACCTTCTGGATACGCAGGCAAGGCACATCAGGGCCTCTCTAACCATGAGGTTCAGTCCGGGATACGGTGATCTCTCCCTTGACTTCCAGAAGGAAATCCATAAAGAGTTGAAACTTGACGAGCTCGGGATCCGGATTAATGAAAAAAACCTGCTGTATCCGCAGAAAACGATAACAGCCGTCATTGGAGTTGAAAAATGATTGATGTCCTGAAGGAGAGAATTCTCATACTTGACGGTGCAATGGGGACAGAACTGATACGCAGAACCGGGAAAAAGTTTGAATTTCCCGAAGTTTTAAATGTGGAAAATCCTGATCTCATCAGAGAAATTCACGAAGATTACATTACAGCAGGAGCGGATATTATTGAGACAAACACATTTGGGGCAAACAGGGTAAAACT
>JALSOY010000233.1 GCA_026986235.1 Caldifarciminota bacterium | reverse complement strand
CCAGCCAGGAGAAGCCACGAAGGAAAAAGCTGACGAAGAAAAGGATTTGATCGTCTATGAAAAATTTCATCCTTACCCTCCTCGCTACAGGATTACTGCAGGCACAGTTTACCTGGAGAGAATTCAAGATCTATCCTCCGCCGGGTGAACCCGTTTTTACACTTAAACTGCCTGACGATTACAAAAAGGTCAATTTTGAGCTGAATTACCCGCCTGAGGCGTTCAGCGAAGCCTTTATCGAAATGGATTACGAACTCGTTAACTGTGATGTACCCCTGAAAATGGGAATAGCCTTCAATGGAGAATTCCTTGGATTTAAAGATGTTAAACTTAACGGAAGCAAAATCGTTCAGCAAATCCCGGTTTACCTTCTGAAAAGATTTTCCACCCTTGAGGTATCCATTTCACTCAAGTCACTTAAAACCCACTGTCTGGGGTACATAAACATCAAAAAAATATCGCTTAAAGGCCTTATAAACTACCTCCAGTCCCCCTACCTTATCAGCCAGTATCCAGACATTTTACTGAATAAGGAGAAGAATCCCGACAATGTGATTCTCTTTCAGCTTCCAGAAAAAATAAGTCCTGTTACCTCAATGGCAGTTTCATACATCGCAGAGGATCTGGGGTACAGAGGGAAAAGCCAGACACCTGAGATTGAGGTCATAAGGGATGCCGGTACAGCAAGAAAGGGTGTAACTCTGATAATAGGTACTCCGGAGGAACAGTATTTCTCTCCACTCATGCTTAAAATTATCGGCATTTCCTCACACATAAGTTTAAGAAGAGGCCGCGGGCACTATTTCTGGGTGAATGCGAAAGGAGAAAAAATACCTGAAGACCTCGGGGTTCTCATAACCACCAACAACGCTCACGGTTTCCCTGTGTTCATCGTCACGGGCAACTCAGACGAAGCTGTTCTCAAGGCGGCACTTGCCCTCATCACAGAAGCCAGAGGTCTTGGAGAAAATGTATTTTTCGTTGCGAGTGAGTACTACGGTTTCAATCGTACGCCGGTGATTTTAGGACCGGAGCCGGAGTATTTTGATCTCTCTCAGGTGTACAAAGGAACCGCAAGGGTTACAGGACCTGAGGCAAGATTTGTTCTCCCCCTCAGATTCCTTCCTGGTATGGAATTTCTACCCTATTCACAGATCTTCAGACTCAGGCTAAAGGCCTCAAGGTTCGTCAACATAAAAAAATCCAAGCTGAAGATAACGATAGATGGGGAGAAGATTCTCGATGAAAACATGGTTGGCCCATGCGCAGACTCAGGGAAAGAGGTGGTTATCCCCTGGAAGGCCCTCGAGCCTGTGAACTTTCTGAACTTTGATTTCAAAATCGTTCCCCGAATTCCTGTTACTGATTCTTCGCTACTGTGGGTGGAGATTCTACCCACCACGAGGTTCAGGATGACCAGAAAGTGGGTGATAGAGATGCCTGACCTCAAGTACCTCAAGTACTATGGCTTCCCCTTTGGTTACTCTCCCTATGTAAAAAAGACCTATGCCGTCATCGACCAGCTATCCACGGATAGATTTAAAGTTTATCTGGAATTCATGAGGTTTCTCGGGGAAAAGGAGGTCTTTCCAGAGATCCCGATTATTGGCCAGGTGGGAAATTTAAAAAAATTTCGTCACAAT
>JALSOY010000232.1 GCA_026986235.1 Caldifarciminota bacterium | reverse complement strand
GACAGTTTAATTTACATATAATGGAGGTGATGATCATGAGGCTTAATGAATGGGAAAAAAGAGGTGCTTCCCTTCTTGCGAGGGGAATTGTAAGCAGTGGACCGGTGAGAAAAGTTTTCCTGAAAAAGTTTGAATCATGGCTCTACGATTCCATAATAAATGGTAATAGTTTCCAGCGTCCCAGGAAGGTACAGGAAGATAAGTTCCACCTCCTCAGGGCCCTCCTTTACTCGGCTGAGAGAAATATAGAACGGGGTTACTTCTCAAAGACCGTGGCAAGAAGAATTATCGACAATCTCGTAAAAGGTGCATTCATGCACAGCGGAAAGGACATTGAGGAGAAGTTCAAGGAGAAGTATGGGTACGGACCACCTTCCTTTCTGGTGATAAGTCCAACAAAGGCCTGTAACCTCCATTGTATAGGTTGTTACGCTGCCTCGGGAAAAGCCTTCAAAGAAAAACTCCCCTTTGATGTGGTTGACAGGATCGTAAGAGAGGTAAAGGAACTGTGGGGAGGTAGATTTATCGTGATATCGGGTGGGGAACCCCTGATATACGAAGACTCTGGCAAAAACATCCTTGACCTCTTTGAGATCCACAACGATATGTTTTTCCTGATGTACACCAACGGTACCCTGATAGACAGGGAGGTGGCAGGGAGAATGGCAGAGCTTGGTAACATCACTCCTGCGATATCAGTTGAAGGGTACGAGGAGGAAACGGATGCCAGAAGGGGCAGGGGTGTTTACAGAAAGGTCATGGAGGCTATAGAAAACCTCAAAGAAAATGGGGTTCCCTTCGGATTGAGTATCACGGCAACGAGGCAAAATGCCCATCTTCTGAGTTCCGACGAATTTTACGATTTTTACTTCGACAGAGTGGGTGCAACTCACATGTGGATCTTTCAGTACATGCCAATAGGAAGGGGATTTACTCTTGAACTCATGCCCACTCCTGAACAGAGACTCGAAATGTACTGGGAATGGAGAAAGGTTGTAATAGAAAAGAAGTATTTCGTGGCAGACTTCTGGAACAGTGGAGTGGTATCTGACGGCTGTATCGCCTACGGCAGACCTGGAGGATACCTTTACATTGACTGGAACGGTAATGTCATGCCCTGCGTCTTTATCCCCTATTATGTCGATAACATCCTGGAAATATACAGCAGGGGAGGCAACCTCACCGACGCCATCATGTCTGACTTCTTTAAAAGAGGGCGTGAATGGCAGTTCAGATACGCTTACCTCAAAAAGGGTGAAGAGATGGGCAACCTCCTGATGCCCTGTTCAATCAGAGATAACCATGTGGACTTTATGAGGATCGTAGAAAAAGTTCAGGTCAAACCCGAGGATGAAAACGCTGAAGAGGCATTGAAGGACAGTGAGTATCACAGAGGGCTTATCATGTATGACGAAAGGCTCAGAGAATTAACAGAACCTATCTGGGAGGAAATGTTCCTCCAGAAGGTGCCCTCCTCTCGGTAAATGCAAGCAGGAGGGGGTCGTATTTTTTAAGATCTTTTTGAACAGATCCGGAGGTTGTGCTTGTTTTCTCCTTAACGGAAAGTTATCATTTATTTGCCATGAAAAATGAACTGAAGCCCGAGGAACTCAAAAATGGGCTTATGTCAGGTGCTATTAATGTGATAAAAAACAGGGAAAGACTCAACAGGATTAATGTTTTTCCCGTTCCTGATGGGGATACGGGATCCAATCTCGCCCAGACCTTCAGGAGTGTCATACAAACTCTCAAAAACAGAGAGTACGACAGTGCTTATTCCCTCCTCCAGGAGGTTTCAAGAAATATGCTAAAAAGCGCCAGAGGTAACTCTGGAGTTATCTTTTCTCAGTTCTTTTATAGCTTCAGCAGAGCTTTAAAGGGTAAGCGAACGGTCTCCATTGCGGACTTCTCAAAAAGTATGAAACTTTCGATAAAAAAGACTTACGAAGCCATTGAAAAACCCGTGGAGGGTACGGTCCTCACAGTCATAAGAGAAGTTTCAGAAGAGGCCGTCAGGATATCAGAAAGGGTTAACGACTTTAAAGAGTTTCTTGATCATCTCCAGAAAGTTGCGAAAAAATCCCTTGAAAGAACCAGGGAATCTTTGCCACAGTTAAAAAAGGCAAGGGTCGTTGACGCAGGGGGGCTCGGATTCCTCTACTTTCTGCAGGGACTTTCCATGTACTTTCAGAATGAACCACTTGATGTCGTGGACATGACGGAGAATTCCGTGGAAGAATTCAGGGAGAGTTACGAAACTGGATACAGATACTGTACCGAGGTTCTACTTCGCGGCTCTAACATGGATTTAAAAGGGATCAAAGAGAGGCTAAAGGATCTGGGAGATTCTCTTCTCGTTGTGGGAGACGAAAGTTTACTCCACATACACATTCATACTGACGAGCCGGAAAAGGTTTTTGAAATCCTTTCAGGCTACGGAGAAATTGAAATGAGAAAGGCAGATGACATGCATAAACAGGTTAAAGAAAAACACGACTTCGCATTTCTGGTGGATTCCGGAATGGATCTCACTCCTTATTATTACGAGGAATACAACTTCAGAGTCATACCTTTTCAGGTGATCTATGGAGGCAGATCTTACAGGGAGGGTGTGGACATAACCCGGGAAGATGTGATGAAGATTCTGACATCGGAGAGGTGGAGAGATCTAAAAACCTCTCAGCCAGCCTTTTCCGATTATCTTGATGCCTATAAAGAACTTACGAAACGGGCAAAAAAGGTCTATGCCATTCATATCTCTTCCAACTTCAGTGGTACCTATGCCTCCTCGGTTACCGCCTCAAAAAAGTTTGAAAATGTAACGGTTTTTGATACGAAGCTCTTCAGTATTGCAGCAGGACTCATGGCTTTGAGGATAAGGGACATGGTGATCAAGGGTTCACCCGATGATGTTATAAAGAGAGAAATTGAGAGGATCAGGCGTGAATCCTTTGCTGTAATTGTTCTTGATACCATGAAAAACCTCGTCCACGGAGGTAGGGCCGGGAAACTCAGGGGGAAGCTCGTGGACCTCCTGGGCTTCAAGGTCATCATAACGATAGACGAAGACGGTTATCTTAAAAAATTGACCCAGGCTTTTGGAGCCGACGGTGCCATGAGAAAGGTTTTCAAACTGTTAAAGGATAGACTTGATCACAACCGTGTTTATGACTTCGGGATTGCCCATGTGAACACGCCTGAAAGGGTGAAAAGGATAAGGGAATTCATAGAGTCGAATTTTAGGTACAGGGATATAATCGTGAACTACACCACACCGGCCATTGCCGTTTACGGTGGTCCTGGCGCATACGGCGTCTTTGCCGTCCCCGTAGAGGGGGAATTTACGAGACGACAATCCCCCTTCTCCAGAAGGGGGAACTAAAGGGGGATGACTACCGCTTAATTTCAATCCCCCTGTCTCCCCCTTCTCCAAGGGGGATTTTTGAGAACCCCTATTCTATGGAAGAAAAGACTAAAAAGGGATGATAACCGTAAGGTCAACTCTATCCGCAAATTAAGAAAAATATTTTTCAAACATCCTCCGAAGAATAGCTTGACTGAGTAATTTTTAACATTTAAAATTTGAACATGAGAAAGCTTGCTCTTATTGTCCTGGCGGCTTTTTTTAATGGGTGTATTGGAGTGGGGTTGTACGAGAGTCCAGAGCTCACCACATCCCGGGAGAGTACCGTTGAACTGGGTACACCAATTTTGTTTTCTTACAAAAGTACGCAGTTCGTATTCCCCTATCCTGAAATTCTTTCCAGATACAGAAGGGGGGAAAACTCTGAGACGGTCATGAGATGGCCAACGCTGTTTTTTGGCGAAGGTGGAATTTTGGCCGGTATGTCAGGAGAGTACAGATACTTACACAAAGATGTTTTCCTGATCGGCTATGCCGGGATTGTTCTTGGAGGAAAATCTTTTCTCCTTTACGGTGGACCCGGAATATTTTTGAGAACAAAAGATCACAGAAACATCGCAGGAATTCAGCTCACTGGCGGCGTTTCCAACGAGGGATACTCTTTCCCCTATCTCTACAGACTGTATATGGCAAGGCGGTACGAGGGTAAAGTGGGTGTATTTCAGCCTGGCATTCAGCTTGTCATCGATAAAAACGGGAACATGGGAACGGTTCTTGAAATTGGATTCAGGAGGAAGGAATGAAAAAATATCTCCTCATTTTTCTGATTCTTTTTGCGGGAGGTTGCATTAGATTGGGTCTATACGAAAGTCCAGATCTGACCGAGAAGGGAAAGGTAAGTACGACTTTCGGAAGTACGCTGTTTTATGTATCCTCCGAACATTTTTACGCTATCCCGGCACCCGATATTTACTTTAACACGGGCGTCTTGGATAACACAGAGGTGAGTATCAGGTATCCCGTCTATATTCACACGAGGTACGAAGGTAAAGATCATTATTTTGCTGTTCTCGGAGGAAAAGTAAGAATCCGGCCTGTTCCCAGCTTAATCTTTTCTTTCGGGATGGACCTGTTTCAGATTAGCGAAGAGAAATTTAACCCCCTGAGGGTCCTCTATCCTGGTATTGCACTTACAGATAGCGGGGGAAATTATTTAGCTGGAATTTATTACACCCTGTTTTCTAACACCAAGCTTCTCGGTGACTCCAGCCTGTTTCAGGTGGAGTTCGAAGATTTTGTGAGATTTTACGGGGCAAGAAAAATTAAGTTTCGTAGAGGTGTGGACGCCATCCTCGGAGGCCAGCTGGCCCTGCCATTGGGGGGCAAGGGTTCTCCTGTAATGATATTTGAGCTGGGTTTTAAAAAAGTTATTTACTAAATATCGCAACCGGGCAGTCCGTGGCTTATTCTGTACTTTTTTGCAATTTTCCTGGTAATATTCAGAAGATTTTCTGTGTAGTTTCTTGAAGGCACAGGGAAGATTCTGAAAAGACTTCTGTATTTTTTAACGAGGTCAGGATGATATTTTTCAAGAAAGCGGAAGTATCTCGTCTTTGAGTCAAATTGACCTTTACCAAAGAGTGTAAGTGATCCGACGAAAACGAAATCTGCGAACTTCACCTGAGAGATCATGTGGTCAAGAGATTCCTCTGAGTCGGAAATGAAGGGAAGCACAGGGATAAATGCCACACCGGCTGATAAACCGTACTCCTTTGCCTCCCTGACAATCCTGATCCTTTCTTCCGGGGATGGGGCACCTGGTTCCACTTTCCTGGCCGTGGATTCGTCCAGTGTGGACAGTGAAACTATAATAAAGGCCCCATCTCTGGCACATGTGTCGCGGGGGAGAATGGCATTTTTCCCGATCTCCCTTATAAGGTCAAAGTCTCTTTTTACAAGGGTGGACTTTGTCAAAACCACCACGGGGAATCTGAAATCTCTGATAAGCTCGAGTATTTTCCTGGTGAGGCCTGTCTTTTCCTCGATTTTCATGTATGGTTCTGTGGAGGAAGAGACGGCGATAAATCCGTACTGGTTCCTTTTTGCCCGCCTTTTCAGCTCTTTTTCAAGAATTTCAGGAGCGTTGGCTTTGATAAATACCTTACCGGGCTCTGCCTGACCGTACCTGCTGCCCAGAGTGTAACAGTAAAGACAATTAAAAGAGCAGCCCTTATACGGGTTTACACTGTAATCATCCTGAAACCAGGGGTCCCGCTTCTTGTGCCTGTTTAAAAGTGACTTTATTTCGACGAATTCAAATCCCATCTAAAAGAATCTCCTGAAGCTCTTTGGGAAGCTTTTTCATGCCGGATTTTACGACGGATGGCGTCCTGCTTTTCCACTTTCTCATAAACTTGAATGCCGCCTCAGCATCCTTTTTCGAAATTTCCCTGAGTGCCCAGGCGACAGCCTTCCTGACTTCTCGGACCTCGTCAGTCATAACACTTTCAAGGAAATTGAGGCACTTTTCAGCCTCCTGAGGTTTTCTCCTGATGTAGGGCGGAATGGTTGCAACTGCGAGTCTTCTAAACCAGAAGTTTCCAGAACTTTTCCATTCCCCGAGAGTTTCCCACATTTTTTGATCAAGCCTGATGAGCAGAAAAACTGTAACCTTTAGAGCCATTTGATCGCATATTTCCCAGTTGTCTATGTCGTCAACGAGATTGAGAATCAGATCATAAACTTTTTCGGGCATACTTTTCGAAAATTTTTCAAGGGCAAAAATGGAGATCAGCTTTTCGTCCCGACCACCGATTTTCCAGAGTCGTTCCAGTATTTGCAGGTTGTTTTCCCTGTTTTTGACCTCCTCAGCGAGTTTTCTACCGATTGATACGAGAAGAGGCGTTCCTGTGAGACCGGTGGCAAGCGTCTTACCTGTCTGTAGGAAATTGTGTAATTCCTGTATGCTATTTTCGGGATTTTCTGCAATCAGTTTTACAATCGTATCCATTTCCAAATTATAGGTACTCTGAAGATGGGATTCAACAAACAGCGGGAGGGTGTTCGAATAATACCCCCTTTTGCCAGAGGGGGCTTTAAAAATCCTTTTTCAAAGGCTTTAGAAACCCAGATCTCCCTTCACAAGAGGGAGGAAAAAAGGGGGTCCATACGGCTAAAAATACAATCCCCCTGTTTCCCCCTTCACCAAGGGGGATTTTAGGAGGATGGATCCCCCTTCACCAGGGGGGATTTTTGAGAGGATGATCCCCCTTCACCAATGGGGATTTTACGAGACAAAAATCCCACTTCTTCAGAAGGGGGACAAAGGGGGATGTTTTCCGATTGAAATTCAATCCCCCTATATCCCCCTTCTCCAATGGGGATTTTGGGGAACCCCTATTCGTTGGAAAAAGGACTAAAAAGGGATGATAACCGAAAAATCATCTCTATCTGCAAATTAAGTTGAAAAAGAGGGGGATTTTTCGAGCAGCCTCTTTCAGGGGTTGACAGGGGTACGGTAAGGGTGTATGCTTGACGGTCAACAGGGAGTTTGGCCTACCGGAAGTAAATTCCTGCCAGGTTGGACCCCCAAAAAAGTAAAAAGAAGTTAAGGAGGAAGTATAAAATGAGTGAAGTAAAGTACGGAAGAGTCAAGTGGTTTGACTCTCGCAAAGGCTACGGATTCATAGAGCTGGAAGATGGCTCTGGAGATGTGTTTGTCCATTTCACCGACATACAGGGAATGGGCTACAGGACTCTCGAAGAGGGTCAGAAGGTGAAGTTTGAGATCATTGAGACAGACAAAGGGCCAAAGGCATCTAATGTAGAGGCAATAGAGTAGCTGAAAATAAAAGGGGGCGGCGCGCGCAAAGCGCGCGCCGCCCCCAATTTTCCCCCTACCTTCCATAACTTACCCTGATAGCCGATACCAGACCCGTGGGATGACCACTTAACACCGTATATTCCACAGAAAGGTTTTTAACCTTCCCCAATCTTATCCCCACCTCCTCCATTAACTGAAAATTCGTATAGCTTACGCCTCCGAGTACTTTTAAAAGGCCCTTTTCCCAGGCGAAACCAGCTTTGATTCCTTCATAGAGAGCCGCATCGTGGAAAAGTTCTCCAAAAATCCATGCTCTACCCATAGGCTTTGCCACACCAAACTTAAA
>JALSOY010000231.1 GCA_026986235.1 Caldifarciminota bacterium | reverse complement strand
GGTGAGAAATGAATAAATACCTTAGCGGATTCTTGACTGTTTTATTTATGATGAATAAAATTGCGGGCGTTTTATCATGCTTGAGGTAATCGTTAGAAGGTTGTGGCAGAGTATAATTGTTTTACTTGCTGTCTCGTTACTCGTTTTTGTGATGGTATATGTGTCAGGAGACCCCGTTGAACTCCTTGCTCCACCTGACGCCACAGAGGTTGAGGTGGCACAGCTCAGAAAGGCCCTCGGACTCGATAAACCACTTCATGTGCAGTACATCCAGTTTTTAAAACACGCCCTTCACGGTAATCTCGGGTACTCCTATGTCAACAACGCTCCAGCAGTTGAACTGATTTTTGAAAGGATGCCTGCAACCTTTGAGCTTGCCATGTTTGCCACGCTGATCGCAGTACTCCTCGGCATACCTTTTGGAATTATAGCTGCGGTAAATCCGGAAAAAATACACAGCAGGCTTATAATGGTAGGTTCCCTCTTCGGTATCTCCTTTCCTACATTCTGGGTGGGTGTCATGCTGATCTTGATTTTTGCCGTTACCCTCGGATGGCTCCCCTCCTCGGGCAGGGGAGAAACAGTGAGAGTCTTCGGGATCCCCTGGAGCTTTCTTACCATCGATGGTATAAAGCACCTTATTCTTCCCGGAGTAACCCTTGCCTTTTACCACCTTGCCCTGCTCGTTAGACTCGTCCGTGCGGGGATGATGGAAGTTTTGCTCCAGGACTACATAAAATTTGCAAAAATCAAAGGCGTATCCCGTAGAAAAATCATCTTTGTCCATGCACTGAAAAACATCATGATACCTGTGATCACCATAATAGGACTCAACTTCGGTGGAATACTTGCATTTGCAGTGGTTACAGAAACCGTGTTCGCCTGGCCAGGAATGGGGAAGCTCGTGATAGATTCCATACACCTCCTCGATCGTCCGGTTGTGGTCGCCTACCTCATGATTGTCGCAGTAATCTTCGTTATTATAAACCTTGTAGTTGACCTGACTTACACATTCCTGGACCCGAGGGTAAGGCTGAAATGAAAAGGTTATTTAAAAACGAAACGGTTCAGGAATTTTTTGAAAGTAAAGAGGCCGTTTTTGGTTTAATCCTCATAATAGTTCTCACACTCTCCGCAATTTTCGCCAATTTTATAGCTCCCCAGAATCCTTACGACCTCAAGCAGTTGAACCTCCAGAATGCTTACAAACCTCCAGGATATGTTGCAGACGGTATAAGGTTCTGGCTCGGAACCGACGATCAGGGTCGTGGAGTTTTTTCAACCATCCTGTATGGCATGAGGATTTCCCTCTTCGTGGGAATCGTGAGTACGATATTTTCTGCCATTATTGGAACCATTCTGGGACTCGTCGCAGGCTACTTCGGAGGTAAAGTGGATACGGTGATCATGAGACTCGCTGACATTCAGCTCTCGTTCCCTGCCCTCCTCATTGCCCTCATGATTATGGCCATCTGGGGACAGGGACTTGATAAAATTATAATAGCCATAACCGTTGTAGGATGGGTTTACTACGCCAGAACCGTCAGAGGATCCACACTCGCAGAAAGGGAAAAGGAATATGTGGATTCAGCAAGAGTGATTGGAGTTGGACACCTGAGGATCATGTTCAGACACATACTCCCAAATGTCCTCGCCCCTGTTATAGTTATCGGTACTGTGAGAATCGCCAATGCAATCATCCTTGAAGCAACCCTATCCTTCCTGGGCCTCGGAGTCCCTGTTACAAAACCTTCTCTCGGCTCCATGATTGCGTCCGGTTATCAGGTCCTCTTCTCGGGTTACTGGTGGGTATCAGTTTTCCCCGGAATTGCTCTTATGCTCATAGTCATGGGTATAAACCTTGTGGGTGACAGGCTAAGGGACATCCTCAATCCAAAGTTGAAAAAATGAGCGCAATTTTAGAGGTTAAAAACTTAAAGACATACTTCTTCACAAAAAAAGGGATCGTCAAAGCAGTTGACGGCGTGAGTTTCCAGGTCTTCAAAAAAGAGGTCCTCGGAATCGTTGGAGAGTCAGGTGCAGGTAAGTCAATTACTGGCTTTTCAATACTGAAAGCCATAGATCCTCCCGGAAAAATCGTTGAAGGAAAAATTGTATTCAAAGGAGAGGACCTCGTTCCAAAATCTGAAGATGAGATGCAAAAAATCAGGGGCAACAAAATCAGTATGGTCTTTCAGGATCCTCTCACTTCACTGAATCCCGTTTTTACCATAGGCTACCAGTTAGAAGAAGCAATAAAGGTTCATAACCCGGAGATGAGTAAAGAAGAGATCCGTGAAAGAGCCGTTGAACTCCTCAAAAGCGTGGGGATCCCTTCACCCGAAAAAAGATTGAGAGATTACCCCCACCAGTTCTCCGGTGGCATGAGGCAGAGAGTCGTTATTGCAATTGCCCTGGCCAACGATCCTGACCTCGTGATAGCAGACGAGCCCACCACCGCACTGGATGTCACCATCCAGGCTCAGGTTTTAAATCTCATGAAGAGACTTTCACAGGAACGAGGTAGCTCTATTATCCTCATCACACACGACATGGGTGTCGTTGCCCAGATGGCTGACAGAATAGCGGTTATGTACGCCGGAAAAATAGTTGAAATTGGCCCCACTGAAGAGATCATCTTCAACCCCAGACACCCCTATACAATTGGTCTCATAAGATCCATACCAAAATTATCCGGTAAGAGAGGGGAAAAACTTTACCAGATCCCGGGCATGATGCCGAGCCTCCTTAACCTTCCTCCTGGCTGCGCTTTCGCACCAAGGTGCTTCTGCAGGACAGAAATTTGCGAAAAGGAGGTTCCTGAACTTGAAAAGGTGGGTGAAAATCATTTTGTAAGGTGTTTTAACTTCAGGAGAATTGCAGATGACAAACAGTCTTGTAAGGGTTGAAAATCTAAAAAAATATTTTCCGGTCAAACTGGGTCTTTTTGAGGGCTGGTACTTCAATCCACTCCCGAAGAGGAAAAAACTATATGTAAAAGCCATAGACGGAGTATCCTTTGAGATAAATAGGGGCGATACATTTGCCCTCGTTGGAGAAAGTGGATGTGGCAAAACCACCACAGGCCGCACCATCGTTGGCCTTTACAGGAAAACGGGTGGTGAGATCTATTTTAAAGGCAGACCGGTGGACACCGTGTTAAAAGAAAATCCCGGAGATTTCAGGCGAAATGTTCAGATGATTTTCCAGGATCCCTACTCCTCTCTCAATCCGAGAATGAAGGTTTATCAGCTGATTTCAGAGCCTATGCGCGTCCACAAACTGGTGAAAGACAGGAAGGAGGAGAGAGAACGGGTGGCAGAACTGATGAAAAATGTGGGACTTGAGCCCGAGTACATGACCCGCTATCCCCATCAGTTTTCAGGTGGCCAGAGACAGAGAATAGCAATAGCCAGGGCACTTGCCACAGAACCCGAATTTATCGTGGCAGACGAGCCCATTTCCGCTCTCGATGTTTCCATCCGCGCTCAGATCCTCAATCTTATGGAAGACCTGCAGGAAAAGTACGGCCTCACTTACCTGTTTATTGCCCACGACCTGAGCGTCGTAAGGCACATTTCCAATAAAACCGCCGTCATGTATCTCGGCAGAATCGTTGAAATGGGAGATACCGACGAAATCTTTGAAAATCCATTGCATCCCTACACAAAAACACTTTTTGAGTCTATTCCGTCGGTGGACAAGGTAAAACAGCCACTTAAGGTAACGATTGAAGGAGAGGTTCCATCTCCCATAAATCCACCTCCAGGGTGCCCGTTTCACCCGAGATGCCCTTTTGCCACAGATAGATGTAAAAAAGAGAGGCCGGAGCTCGTTGAGGTGGCTCCAGGCCATAAGGTCGCATGTTTTCTCTACTAAAAAAGGAGGTATGTACTATGAGGAAACTGTATGTCCTGCTCGCCCTGTTCTTTGCAGGAACAGTGGCAGCAAAAACACTGGTGGTCGGACTCTCGTCCGAACCAAGATCGGGCGATCCCTTCGCCTTTAACGAAACACCCACAAACTCGTTCAACTACAACATCTACGACGCCCTCGTCATGCTGGATGCCAACCTGAAGGTGAAACCCGGACTCGCAACATCATGGGAAGTGAAAGACGCAAGGACCATCGTCTTCCACCTGAGAAAAGGCGTTAAGTTCCACGACGGTACACCCTTTGACGCCGAGGATGTAAAGTACACGGTCGAAAGGGCCAAAAACTGGGAAAAGTCACAGTTTAAAGTCTATTTCAAGCCCATCAAAGAGGTGATCATAAAGGATAAATACACGGTTATCCTCAAGCTCAGCCGACCCGCGCCTGTTCTCATTAGAGATCTTAGAAGGTTGAGAATAATGTCTAAAGAATCAACGGAAAATGCGAAACCTGAAGACATAGCCTTTCATCCCATTGGAACAGGACCCTATAAGTTCAAGGAATGGGTAAAGGGAGACCACATAACCCTTGTTGCCAACAAAGATTACTGGGGCCCAAAACCTTATTTTGACAAGGTAATCCTGAAGCCCCTGACAAACGATGCCGCAAGAACAGCCGCCCTCCTCTCCGGTGCAGTTGATGTAATCGAAGATGTCCCACTGACGGACGCAGAAAGGATTGCTAAAGACAAAAGGTTTACTTTCCTCAAAACAGACGGACTGAGACTCATCTTCGTAGGTGTGGATGTTGCAAGAGATAAGATCTACAAAGGAAAGACACCAGATGGGAAAAATCCCTTCAAAGATGTCAGAGTGAGAAAGGCATTCTACTACGGAATAGATGTTGAAGGCATCATAAAGTACATCAACCGTGGATACAACTCACCTGCAAGCCAGTATTTCCCGAGCACGGTATTCGGATACGATCCAACCATCAAGAGGGAGCCTTACAATCCTGAAAAGGCCAAACAGCTTCTGAAAGAGGCCGGTTATCCCAACGGATTTGAAGTGACACTCGACGCTCCAAACGACAGATACATAAACGATGAGAAGGTCGCCGCTGCTATTGCAGCTGACCTTGCCAAAATAGGGATAAAAGTAAAGGTCAACGCCATTCCAAAGGCGGTGTTCTTCCCGATGGTCAACAGCAACAAAACCAGTTTCTTCCTCCTCGGGTGGTCCTGCTCTTCTGCTGATGGAGCCGCATTCTTTGACAACATCCTTCACACAAGGGATAAAGAAAGAGGATACGGAAGGTTCAACGACGCAGGATACTCAAATCCCGAAGTCGATAAGCTGATCGAGGAGCAGGATACACTGATGGATCAGGCAAAGAGGGAAAAAATAATGCACAGGATAACGAAACTTGCTCTGAAGGATATGGCATACATTCCGCTTTACTACTATGTGAATCTGTTTGCAGCAAAGAAGGGGATCGTATTTACACCTCGTGCGGACCATGTGATGTATTACAGGGATTTCAGGGAGGAGTGAAGAATGGGGGCGGCGCGCGCTCTGCGCGCGCCGCCCCACACTTATGTTAAATCAATTCCCATCATCTTTATCTCAGTCATCTCCCTCACCACAAACTCCGGCCCCTCCCTGCCAAATCCGCTCTCCTTCATCCCACCATACGGCATAAGATCAACCCTCCATGTGGGAAGCTCGTTCACAAGTACGCCACCAAACTCAAGCTCAAGGAACCCTTTCATCGCCTCGTTCAGATCTCTTGTAAAAATCGCCGCATTCAAACCGTAGCGGGAATTGTTGGCACTCCTTATGGCATCCTCAAAATTGTCGTAAGGATTAACAAAAACCACAGGACCAAAGACCTCCTCCTGGAAAAGTTTTACATCCTCCGGTACAT
The DNA here is from genome assembly GCA_026986235.1 of Caldifarciminota bacterium. Lineage (GTDB taxonomy): Bacteria > Hydrothermota > Hydrothermia > B15-G9 > WFZT01 > WFZT01. The sequence goes on along the minus strand of JALSOY010000231.1, from coordinate 1,740 downwards.
TTATTAAAACTGTGGGCTCCATAAGGGTTTTTCCGAGAATACCTCCTCCATAAACGATCTCCGCCCCTCTATCAACTGCTTCCTCAACCCATCTCTTTACCCTGTTTAATGCACCCTCATCTATCAAAGGCCCCATTCCGGTATCCTCGTCCATGGGATCACCCACCTTTATGGCCTTAGCCCCTTTCACGAGTTCTGAGAGGAAAAGATCAAAAACCTTTTTGTGTACAAACACCCTTTGAAGTGATATACAGGATTGACCGGCCTGCACAAAGGCACCCACAACCGCCTTATGCGCAGCTTTTTCAACATCTGCCGTATCAGCCACTATCATAGGGGCATTAGAACCAAGTTCCATCAACGCCTTCTTGTACCCTTTTATCTCCATGATGCGCATTCCTACATCCCTGCTACCCGTGAATGTTATCATGGCAAGTTCAGGATGCCTGGCAAGACCTTCTCCAATAGTACTGCCTGAACCCGTAATAACATTTATAGCCTCAGGCGGTAATCCCGCTTCAAGTATCAACTCCACAAATTTGAGATTCGTTAACGGAGTGGCACTCGCTGGCTTGTGAACCACACTGTTGCCGACGGCAAAGGCAGGACCAAGCTTGTGAAGCGCAAGGTTTAAAGGAAAGTTGAAAGGAGTTATTGCTCCAATAGGACCAATTGGCACCCTGATGTAAAAACCAAACTTTCCCTTTCCCCGTGGATCAGCATCGAATATCACCTGCTCACCCTTGAGCCTTTTCGCCTCCTCCCCGGAAAGGTAAAGGGTCTGAATTGCCCTCGAAACCTCACCTCTTGCCTCCTTTATGGTTTTACCCACCTCCTTCACGAGTTCCCGGGCAAAATCCTCAGAATGCTCCTCAAGTAGTCTGGCGGTGCATGTTAAAATCTTGTATCTATCGTAAGAGGACAATTTCTTCAGGGCTTGAAAACCCTTTTTCGCCGATTCCACAGCTGTCTTTAAATCCTCATCGGTGGCGACGGGAACGGTATCCACCACCTCTCCGTTGTATGGGTTGATAACTTCAATCCTTTCTTCTCTATCCACCCATTCTCCATTCAAAAACATTTTCATGGCAGGGACTCCTTTTAATTTTTTACATTTTTATTAACATCCCTGAAGTAAAAATTGTCAAGAATCCACGAAGCAGTTTAAATACATCTTTGAAAAAGGAAGATGCAGAGGGACCTTTAAAATTTTTGTCATCCCTTTACCCGTGTAGGTTGTAGATGTTCCGTCTGTTTCCCAAGATTTTTACCATCCCTTTACTTGTCGAGACTCATCGGTGGAATTTCGTACTGATGTGAATTTTTAAAACGATTTTTATCCCCATTCTTAGAACTTGTCGTCGTAACCCAATAGTGTGATTTTCCCCTATTTAAGACATGTGTGTTGATAACTATGGGATTAAAGCTTGACTATTTGGGATTCGAATGTTATCGTTAAAGGTGATAGAAGTTCTTTTAAATTTCATGTGTGCTCGAGAAAGGTAGGAATAACCTTTATTAAATGGATCCCCATCCTACCTACAAGAGATGGAAACCATTCCAACGGGTCAAACGGCAAACCCGTAATTTCAATCCCCATCCTACCTACAAGAGATGGAAACCAATTATTCGTTCCTGGTCATGGCGACGGGATTCGTCATCCCCATCCTACCTACAAGAGATGGAAACCATACGGCCTGAAACTGGATTCAAGGTAAGCTATTGATCCCCATCCTACCT
>JALSOY010000230.1 GCA_026986235.1 Caldifarciminota bacterium | reverse complement strand
TGCCTTTTACTGTGGTATTATTCACCTTGAGGCCTTATCATTTTTTTATGAAAATCGTAGTTACCGGCGCTCCGGGAACGGGGAAGACCACTCTGGTCAAAAGGCTATTCAGACTGTATCCTGAGAGATTTAAAGGTTTCTGGACAGAGGAAATAAGAGAAAAAGGGAGAAGAACCGGATTCAGGATTGTAAGAACCGATGGAAAGATGGGAATACTTTCCCGTATAGATATCGAGAGACCATACAGGGTGGGTAAATACAGGGTCAATGTTGATGAGTTTGAAAAACTGGTCATCCCTTTTCTGGTCCCCGATGAGAGGATTATCCTGATCGACGAAATAGGTAAGATGGAGCTTTTTTCTAAAAGGTTCGTGGAAATCGTCGAAGAACTCCTTTTTGGTGAAACGAGTGTGATCGCCACGATCCCGCTGAAGGATGTACACCCTGTTGTGAGAAGAATAAGAAAAAAGTATAATCCCATCGAAATAACACTGGACAACAGAGAAATGGTGTTTGGAAAGATAAAGAGGATGCTGGCCTTCTAAAAGAGAGTTTCATTTCCCAAAGTCCCCCTCTTAGCAAAAGGATCCCTTTGTCTCCAAAATCCTCCTTGGAGGAGGGGAATTCCACCTCCCTAAATCCCCCTTGGAGAAGGGGGACTGTCGTCTCCCAAGGTTCCCCCTGGAGAAGGGGAACTCCTCCCCCCCAAAGTCCCCCTGGAGAAGGGGAACTCCTTCCCAAAAAAGTCCCCCTTGGAGAAGGGGGATACAGGGGGATTGAAAATTAAGAGGTTGACATACCCCTTACCCTCCTTCTTGCGAAGGTGGATGCGGTGATTTTTTAATTTTCATCACTTGAACATCCACGGGTCTTATATTTACAGTTTGGATTTATTGTGTTAAACTTACCCAAAAATTACAGGTGGAGATAAGATGCCGAAATTTACTTTGAATGGTAGAGAGGTGGAGTTTAAGCAGGGTGAGACCATACTTCAGGTAGCATGGAGGGAAGGTGTAAGAATTCCTGTTTTTTGCTATCATCCCCATCTTCCTGTCTTTGCAGGCTGCCGGATGTGCCTCGTTGAAGTGGAACTCAGAGGCAGAAAGGGTCTCCTTCCGTCCTGTGCCACTCAGGTATCAGAAGGGATGGTGGTAAACACAGAGACGGAGGAGGTGAGAAAGGCGAGGCGTGATCAGATAGAATTCCTCCTTCTCAATCATCCACTCGAGTGTCCTGTTTGCGATGCAGGTGGAGAATGCGACCTTCAGAATCTCACATTTATTTACGGCCCTTCAGAGTCGAGATACCAGTTTGAGAAGACCGAAAAAGAGATGGTTTTTGCACATCCTTATCTCCAGCTTTACCCCAACAGATGTATTCTCTGTAACAGATGCGTAAGTTTTTATCAGGAGATTTCAGCCAACGATGATTGGGGCTTGTTTGGTAGAGGCCACGACATGCGTGTTGGACCATACAGAGATAAGATCCTGGAAAGTGAATTTTCCGGGAATATGATAGAGGTCTGTCCCCTTGGTGCGATCACAGGTCGTGACTATAGATTTAAATCCCGCCCGTGGGAACACAGGGTTATTAACAGTATTTCACCCCACGATTCCATTGGCGTGAATGTCAAAGTTTACGCCCGTATTGGGGGAAAATATTCACGCGGTGCCGTGGTCTCTGGCGGTACGAGGACGGATAACCACGAAATTCTGAGGGTAAACATGAGACCCAATTACGATGTCAACGACCCCTGGATCGACGACAGGACGAGGTTTATTCACAGTTTTGTTAACTCTACGGATAGGATAACTCAGCCGCTTGTTAAAAAAGAGGGAGAATTCAAGGAATCAGACTGGGAAGAGGTCTATGATACAGTCGTCGATAAATTGAAGAAAATTAAGGACACTTACGGTGCTGACGCTGTAGCAGCACTTGCAGGTGGGAGAGGATCCAACGAATCCGCCTATTTATTTTCAAAGTTTGTCAAAGAGATTGTTGGATCCAGAAACATAGATATAAGGCCTCCGAGGGAGGATTTTACCCTCGGTGACCCCGTTTTTGATGTCCTCGATGGCTCTTTTTCAACTGCCACTCTGAGAGATCTTGCTGATGCAAAAAATATCGTTGTCTTTGGTACGGAGATTAAAGAGACTCATCCAGTTGTGGGTTTAAAACTCGTAAGTGCGAGGAAGAGAGGAGCCAGGATTCATTACTTCGGGAAATGGGCAGGTAAGGCAGAGAGAAGGTGGGCAACCCGAATTTACATATATAATATATATGGGGAGGAGGAAGCTGCTCTCGCTATCCTCAAGCACGCCTCTGAAACTCATGGAGTTCCCATACCGGGTCTTGAAAATCTGAGTCTCCAGGATCTCCTTGAAAAATCGGGACTCTCCGGTATCGAGGAGGCCATTTCTGAGAACACAGTGTTTGTTTTTGACGATAATCTACCGTATCTGGTACAGAAGGCGCTTGCGCGGGCAAGTGTGATTCTGAACGGTAAGTTCTTGCTTCTCAGGAATGCACCTAACGGTCAGGGCTTTATTGACATGGGGGTGAGTCCGGTCATCGGTAAGGGGGGCATGAGAGAGGCCGTGCCCGGTAAGTCAACATACGAGATATTCGAGGCGGCAAAAAAAGGAGAAATTAAGGCACTTTTGATCTACAATGTTGACCCTCTCACTGAGTTTCCTGCGAGGGATGAGATACTGGATGGTGTAAAAAACATCGACTTTATAGTGGTGCTCGACTCATTCTGGAACGAAATTACAGGTTACGCAGATGTTGTTATCCCTCTTGCCCTTCATTACGAAGAGGAGGGGTCATACACGAATACAGAAGGGAGGGTGCAGTGGGCAGATAGAGTTATTCAACCCTATGGTATGTCAAAAGAGGCGTGGAGAGTTTTCTCTGACCTTATTGAAAGATGTACCGGTGAAAAAGCTTACAAGAGTGTGGTTGAAGTTACAGAAGAGATTGTGAAAAATATTGAGCCATACAGGGGTATAAAGGTTCCACCCGGGGAGAGTTTTGAAGAGCCGTATCCTGACGAAATTCCCTCACTTAAAAACATAAAAGTCGTTTACAGGTACCCGCTGGCCAGGTATATTGCATCACCGAAGGAGGTTACTTTCGAGTACTCATCCATGGAAAAAAGGGAGGGGAGGTATGTTCTCGTTCAGTCTCATCACCTTTACAAGACCGTCTATACCCTGAGGTCAGAGAGTGCGGCTCCATTGATTCCGTACCGGGTTGTTGAAATGCACCCTGATGCACTGAAATCAGAGGGTTTAAAGGATGGAGACAGTGCTGTTTTAATCGGGCCAAGAAACCAGGAATACGAAGTGGTTGTGAGATCCAACGGGAGTATTCCGGAAAATGTCATACGGGTTTTTGCACCTTATCTTGATTACGGGCTCAACAGTTTACTGGATTTTAAAGGTTTTGGGCGTGCCAGTGTTGCCCAGACCGTCAGGAGGTAGAGATGATAGGACCGCTTATCAAGGGCCTTACCATAACTTTTAAGTACATTTTTAAGAAGAAATTTACGGTCCAGTATCCTGAGGAGAGGAGGGAACTACCACCGAGGGCAAAATGGTTACACATTCTTCAAAGGCACGAGGACGGAAAGGAGAGGTGTGTGGCGTGTATGCTGTGTGCGTCAGCCTGTCCCACAGAGGCAATTTACATTGTGGGTGAAGAAAATGATCTTGAAAATCCGATTTCTCACGGTGAGAGGTATGCCAAAGTATGGGATCTTGACCTCGGAAGGTGTATGTTCTGCGGATACTGTGTGGAGGCATGTCCTGAGGAGGCCCTCGCCATGACCGACGAGTATGAACTTGCCGTGCCAACAAGGAAGGACCTCGTTTTACACAAAGAAGACCTTCTGGTTGAACCCGGTACACCACCTGTGAAAACCTGGCTTGGATTTTACAGGAAGGAACCCATAGGGGCCATGCCGGTAACAAGACCCATGGAGGTTCATGTGGAGTATGAGGAGTATTTAAAGAGAAGAGGACCACGGGAGGCACACGAATGATCAGACTTGAGAAGAAGGGGCGTAATCCATTTATCGTTTACGGTGAGGAAAAATCCATAGAGGAACAGTTGCGTAGAAACATACTTCTTACGACGGTTGATGCCATGCTGAAATGGTCAAGGAGGAATTCTCTCTGGCCTTTGCCCCTGGGTCTTGCATGCTGCGCCATCGAGATGATGGGGGCATTTTTTGCAAGGTACGACATGGCGAGATTCGGATTTGAGGTGTTCAGATTCTCCCCCAGGCAGGCTGATCTTATGATAGTCGCCGGTACTGTAACCAGAAAGATGGCCCCGATAGTAAAAAGGCTTTATGATCAGATGTCAGAACCCAAATGGGTTATCGCCATGGGAGCCTGCGCAATGGCTGGAGGCCCTTACAACTCCTACGCTGTGGTTCAGGGAGTGGACAACCTTATCCCCGTTGATGTTTATGTTCCAGGCTGTCCTCCGAGACCCGAGTCCCTCATCTATGGAATAATGAAGTTGAGAGAAAAGATCAAACAAGAGAGGGAGGCAAAGATTTTATGAAGAGGGAATTTGAGAAAGATACGGGAGTGAAGACGGACATAATTGAACTGAACATGGGGCCCCAGCATCCATCTACCCATGGCGTCATGAGAATAATTCTTGAACTTGATGGCGAAGTCATAGTTAAAGCCACTCCAGTGATAGGATATCTCCACAGGGGGACCGAGAAAATAGCAGAAAACAGGGCATATTATCAGGTCGTTCCCTACACTGACAGACTGGATTACCTTTCCCCCATGTCAAATGAGCTCGGATATGTCATGGCTGTTGAAAAACTTCTCGGAGTGGAAGTACCTTTAAGAGCCCAGTATATCAGGGTAATTCTTGCCGAACTTGCGAGGATTGCCTCCCATCTTGTGTGGCTTGGATCCAACGCTAACGATATCGGTGCGGTAACCGTATTTCTTTATGCATTTCGTGAAAGAGAGAAGATTTATGATCTCCTTGAGGCAATTTCTGGCCAGAGAATGAACAACGCATTTTTGAAGATCGGTGGACTTGCAGGCGACCTGCCTGAAGGATGGATAGATGGAGTTAGAAAGTTTATAAAAGAGTTTCCTGAAAAGTTGAAAGATCCTGACGGTCTTCTGACGAAAAACAGGATCTGGAGGGAGAGGACAGAGGGGATTGGTATTATACCGAGGGACCTTGCCATTGACCTTTCTCTTACAGGTCCACCTTTACGAGCATCGGGTGTGGAAAGGGACCTCAGGAAAGATACTCCCTACCTCGTTTATGATGAGCTTGAATTTGACATTCCCGTAGAAACGGCAGGTGATGTTTACGCAAGGTATCTTGTAAGAATGGAGGAGATGAGGCAGTCTGTCAGGATAATCGAGCAGGCGATTGAGAAGTTGCCCGGGGGACCTGTGCTTATAGATGATTACAAGATCGTGCCTCCACCTAAGGATAAAGTTTACAGGGATATTCCAGAGCTGATCCATCATTTTAAATTGATTTCAGAAGGGTTCCACCCTCCAGAGGGTGAGGTTTATTTCGCCGTAGAGGCTCCAAAGGGGGAGCTGGGATACTACATAGTGTCTGACGGTTCGAATAAGCCATACAGATTGAGAATAAGACCACCTTCGTTTGTAAACCTTCAGGCGCTCGAGTATATCCTTCCCGGACACTTGATTGCCGATGCCGTGGCCATTATTGGTAGCCTTGATCCTGTTTTTGGTGAGGTTGACAGATAGTCTAAATTCGGGAATTTACGAAACATAGCAATTTTCTTGACATTTTTGGAGCTTTTAAAATAAAATAGCTCTGAATCTGGTGAAGGAATTTTTCGGAAATGTATGCATTTGCGCATGAAAAGTTGACATGCTTGACTGTAATGGATAAAATAAATCCAACAAAAAGGAGAAGAGCCTTGACAAAAGCTTCCATAGTTGTCCTGCCTAAGGGAAACAAGTCAAATCCAGAGAAGAACTGTTTCAATGTCACCAATGGGTAAGAAAAGGAGGTTTAATATGAATGATTTATTTGTGGGTGAATTTAGGTTTTTAACTGGTTCTTTTGATGGTTCGAAAAAAAGGAGGTTATTCAATGGGTAATGTAACAGGTATAAGAAGGGTTGTGTTAAAGCCCGTGACCAGGTTACTGGTGGTCACAGGACTTGCATTTCTGTTTGCAGGTCCGTTAAGGGCCGCTGATGTAAACCACAATGGTGTTCCAGATCACATTGATGTTGCATTTGGTCTCGTGGATGTAAATGGGCATGTTTACTCCGGGACAGATTTTGACTCAGACGGTGTCCCCGACTCGTTTGAAATCGTTATCAAAGTGCTTCCTAATGGCGATAGTGTCTGGACAACCATAACAGATCCAACAAATGATGACACGGATCACGATGGCATAAAAGACGGAGCAGAGTGGGTAGGTGATACAGCGTTTACCGGAGTTGTTACGAATCCGGTGCCAGCTGATGCAGATGGAGACGGTGTACCCAATGCCCTCGATATAGATTCTGATAACGACGGTCTTTTAGATGGCCATTATTATGCGTATAACCTACCTGCTGGTTCATACTTCAGTTTTAATAACGGTGGAGGACAGTATAAATACGAGGTTGGATCGGGTGGAGAGGGCACTAATCCCTACGACAGTGATACTGATGACGATGGATTGACCGATGGAGAAGAAGTTTATACATACAGTAACTGGAATGTAAATCCAAAAAATGCGGATACGGACGGTGACCTTCTCTCTGATAAGCTCGAGGTAGAGCTCGGGACCAATCCCGGATCCAACGATAGTGACGGCGATGGACTCAATGATCTCGTCGAGTGCTCAGACAACGCTTCAATTCTTGCAGGTACTTACAATACTGGCGGAGCATCCAACCTTGTATGGAACGGTACCATTTATACCGACACGGTGGCAGGGTTTCATAATTTAGTGGATGTTGACCAGGATGGACTCATCGATGCCCTTGATTCTGATGCCGATAACGATGGTCTTGTGGATAACTCAGAAAATATTAACGATTATGACAGCGACGGTGTTCCAAGTTTCCGTGATATGGATTCTGACGGAGATGGACTTGCCGATGGATCAGAGCAAAATTTCTTTGGGACAAATCCGTTTGGTTATACCGATGGAGATAATGATGGTGTCGTTGATGAAAGTGAAATAGCCTTTGATTTGAATTATGGTAGTACAGATACTGATGGTGATGGCATCTCTGATTCCACAGAGGTAAACAGCAGTGGATCGAACATAAATGTTGTAACGGCTTCGGGCCACAATGCATATTTGATTACAACGGCGCCCAACGACGCCGACAACGATGGACTTCCTGATGCAAGAGATCTTGATTCTGACAACGATGGTTTATTTGATGGTAGTTATAATCCTGGGTGGCAGTATCAGGATGAAAGTGGTAACAATGCAGGAGTTCCTAATGAAAATACATTTAATACAGATTACAGGAATCCTGATACGGATGGAGACGGATTGACAGACGGATGGGAGGCTGGTAACGATCTTGATTTAACGGCAGGGAGTGGATTTAACAGGACGGATCCGACGAATGTGGACAGTGATGGAGATGGGATAGAGGAT
>JALSOY010000229.1 GCA_026986235.1 Caldifarciminota bacterium | reverse complement strand
GACAACGGGATGAAGGTAATAGTTTTTAACCTCCTTGAGCCAGATTCCCTTTTGAAAATTATCTCTGGCGAAAGAATAGGTACCCTGATCAGCGGATAACCCTGGAAAATTCGCCTAAATACCTTGATTTTTAAAAACAAAAGGAGGAATGGTTATGGCTGAACTCAACGATGTTTATAAGGACCTTGAAACCCGTATGAAAAAGAGCGTTGAAACATTCAAGCTGGAAATATCCAGGATCAGAACAGGAAGAGCGACACCTGCGATTTTTGAAGGCGTGAAGGTGGAATACTACGGAACCCAGGTTCCTATCAATCAGGTGGCCAGTATCGTCGCGCCTGAGGCAAGGCTCATCGTTATCCAGCCCTGGGACAAAACGGTCATTGGAGAGATTGAAAAGGCGATAAGGAAGTCCGGACTCGGCCTGAATCCCCAGAGTGATGGAAACATTATCCGTGTTGTTATACCACCTCTGTCCGAGGAGAGAAGGCAGGATCTCATGAAACTCGTTAGAAAACTCGCCGAAGAGGCCAGGGTTGCCATCAGAAACATACGCAGAGACGGTATAGACAAGGTAAAAACCATGGAGAAAAACAAGGAAATCTCTGAGGACGAGAGGAAAAAAGCGGAGGAGAAGATCCAGAAGATTACAGATGAACACATAGAAGAAGTTAACAACATCCTCAAGGCCAAGGAGAAGGAGATATTAGAAGATTAAATGAAGAAAATTCCCCGCCATATTGCGATCATAATGGATGGAAACGGGAGATGGGCAAAGAAGCGCGGTCTCCCGAGAATCTTTGGCCACAGGGCTGGAATAGAATCCGTGAGAGATGTGGTGAGAACATGCTCTGAACTGGGAGTCGAATATCTAACCCTCTACACATTTTCCAGTGAAAACTGGCGAAGACCCAGTGAAGAAGTCAACGCCCTTATGTCCATGCTGAAAAGAATGCTGAGAAGGGAGGTTGATGATCTTAACAGGCGAAATGTGAGTATAAGAGCCATTGGAAGAATTTCAAAACTTCCAGAAGATGTTCAGAAGGAACTTTTTAGCGCCATTGAAAAAACGAGGTCAAATACAGGTTTAAAACTTTACCTCGCACTCTCCTACGGCGGCCGAGCCGAGATCGTGGATGCCTTTAAAAAGGCGTTCGATAGAATACAGAAAGGCGAGATAACGATCGAGGATCTGACGGAGGACAACTTTCGGGAGTTCCTCTACGACCCGGAACTTCCTGATCCTGACCTCCTCATAAGAACGAGTGGTGAGATGAGAATCTCCAACTTCCTCCTCTGGCAAATCGCATACTCCGAAATATACATAACTGAAACCCTCTGGCCCGATTTCAGAAAGGATGAGCTTTTAAAGGCAATTGAAGATTTTAGCAGGCGGGAGAGGAGATTTGGAGGAGTAACTTCAATTGACTGAACTTAAAAAAAGAGTGATTACCGGGTCGATCCTCATTCCTGTAGTTATCCTTCCCCTCCTTTTGGGCGGATATTACTTCCTGGCTCTAATCGCCATCTTCATGTTCGGCGGCATAGTGGAGTTTTTGAAGATTAGATCAGAACTTCATTTTTCAAAGCTTCTTCCTCTCGCTGTTTTTGTCTTTCTCCCCTTTTTAATAATGATAACCACATCGAGAGTTCAACTTATCTACCCTGTACTCTACGCTATTTTTTTGCCATGGATAATCTATCCCTTTTATTACTCCCGGGGGGTTGGGATCGGTATCTACTTTTCCCTGTTTTTTGAAATAATTTTGCTTTCCTTTGCGGGTTACTCTATCTTTAAAGCGAGACAGTACGGATTCTGGGTTTCCGTTTATTTCTTCGTAACAATATGGTATTTTGATTCAGCCTGTTACTTTACCGGTAGAAAGTGGGGAAAAAGACGGCTTGCTCCCCTGGTGAGCCCGAAAAAGACATGGGAAGGTTTCATAGGGGGACTTATCTCACTCGTTCCATATGTTTTTCTCGTTAAAGCCTTACATCTCCCCGGTCTTAACGACCTTCTCTTTTTATTTGTCAGCGCCTATGTGATTTCAATTGTCGGGCAGCAGGGAGACCTCGCAGAATCTGCAATAAAGCGAGAGGCGGGAGTCAAGGATTCCTCAAATCTCTTCCCGGGACATGGAGGTATTCTTGACAGGACAGACAGTCTCGTGGCTGCGGCTCCATTTTATTTTGCAATTTTGAACTGGCTATGGAGATAAAAGAATTTCAAAAACTCATAAAAGACATTTACTTTGAGAAGGATTCGAAACGGGGGGTTGAGGGCACTTTCAGGTGGCTGGTTGAAGAGGTAGGAGAACTTGCGCGGGCTATAAGGAAGGCCGATAAGAGTAATCTACAGGAAGAGTTTGCAGATGTGGCTGCCTGGCTATTTTCCCTTGCCAACCTGCTCGGTGTGGATATGGATGAGGCGATCAGAAAGTATGAGAAGGGCTGTCCAAAATGTGGTAACATCCCCTGTACATGCGATGAATGAAATTCCTCAGAAGCTGACTGAAAACAGAAAGAAGATCGTAAAGGGGCTGAAGGTCTCTTTTTTCCTTTTTACTCTCGTTTCCTTTTTCGTAATTGCAGTTACTTTTTCTCACAGGACATTAAAAGCTCTTGCAGGATTTAATCCTGAATTTCTTCTTGTGGCATTTGGCCTGTGGCTCATCTATGTTGGCTTCGACAGCCTGAGGCTCGTTTTCCTTGCAAGGGCTATCGGTCGAAAACTCGGTTTACTGACCTCTTTTGGAGCAATTTATACAGGGTCCTTTCTTGCCGCAGTCACACCTTTTCAGATTTCAGGTTTGCCTCTCCAGCTCTGGATTCTCAGGAGCAGAGACGATGTACCAGTGGGAGAGGGACTTTCTCTCCTCATTATGCGAGGTATTCTGATGGACCTCACAATTCTTGCCCTTTTCCCTATGGCACTAAAAAGTGCAAGTGGAGTAAAATCCTCCACTGTCAGGATAATTCTTGGATACATAGTGCTGATTTTTGGTGTTGTTACCTTAACATACATAGTGGCAACCTTGAAACCCACTTTGATCGAGAAGATGATACCCCGTAGATTTGGCGCTTTGAGACACAGGGTGAGAGAGGAATCGGAGCATTTAAGTAACAGTATGAAAACCTATTTCAGGTCGCCTGAATGGGGATACCTTACCGCCTCAATAATCGCAAGTTTTATATCTGTTATTTCGAGGAGTGCCATTGTGCCTGCTTTACTTGCTGGCCTTGGAGTGAGTTTCACTCTGAAGAAAGTACTGTTTCTTGAGATTCTTCTCCAGGGATCTCTCGTCTTCACCCCGACGCCGGGTGGCTCTGGCGTTGCGGAAGTTGCCGGTACGGCCCTGTTTTTGACCGTGTGCCCTAAATACCTTGTGGGAGTTCTTGTTGTACTCTGGCGATTTTTCACCACCTACATGAACGCACTCTCAGGCGGTATATACTTTCTGAGGTTTCTCTCCTCACGCGGAGTGAAGTGAATTATCACTATTTTTGAGTCATTTTAAATTAAGAATTCTTGCAGGTTACATGAGATTTTGAGAATTAATCTCAATTATTGACATAACCTCACCGGCAGGGTATCATTTAGCTCCATGTTTGATACCTCTTTAACGAGTCTCGTGTATTTGAGGCCTGGAACAACTGCCAGAGTTGAGAGCTTTGCCGGCGGCCGGAGGGCAAGGATGAGGATTATGCAGCTGGGAATTAATCCCGGTGATGTTATTAAGGTTCTCTCCATCGGGCCCTTTGGTGGGGCCATATACATTGAAAATGTCTCAAACGGTACGAGAGTCGCCATTGGTCGTGGTATTGCGTCGAAAATTATCGTTAAACCGTTATGAAAAGTTATGGACCTGTAAAAATAGCCCTTGTCGGACAACCCAACTGTGGTAAGAGCACTCTTTTCAACGCTCTCGTCGGCTTGAAGGCACAGACATCCAACCTCCCCGGAACCACGGTACAGTACACCAGGAGCCGGATGAACTACAGGGGTAGAATTTTTGACATAATTGACCTTCCCGGAACATACTCACTCTCTTCTCAGGATATGGCCGAACATGAAACCCTGAAGTATCTATTAACCGAAGAGGTTGACCTCATCATAAATGTCATGGATGCCACCCTTTTATCCCGTAGCCTCGAACTTACCCTTCAACTCATGGAACTTGGAAAGCCCATGATAATTGCACTCAACATGATGGATGAGGCCAAATCCAAAGGTATTTATATCGATGTAAAGAAACTCCAGGAAATCCTCGGAATTCCTGTAATCCCTACCGTCGCCGTGCACGGTAAGGGCCTTAAGGAACTATTTGAGAAGATCCTTGAAGTTCTGAAAACAGAAAAAGCCCCCGAATTTTACCGGTGTTCCCGAATCGTGGAGGAGAGAATAAAGAAACTGGCACACGAGATTGAAAAGGCCGTGGGTCCTAATTTTAAGATTCCTCCACGCCTCATCGCCATCAAACTTCTTGAAAGCGATGATTATTTCGTGGATCTGATGAAGGGGTACCCCGGGATTTTAAGTCTTGCAGAAAACATGAGGAACGAGCTTGAAGATCTTATGGGAGCTCCCTCACCTGATGTTATTCATGCAGAGAGACACAACCTTTCCATGAGAATTGCGGAAAAGGTTACAAAAGTTCAGCACAGGCTCAAGAAGAGCCTTGATGACAAAATTGACTCCGTGGTTATGCATCCAGTCCTGGGTTATGGCATCCTGGGAGTTGTTTTCTTTCTCTTCTTTTACCTGATTTTCAAAATCGGATCCCCACTTGAGGAATTTTTTACAGGGCCATTTGACAGATTACTTGATGTTGTTCACACACAGGTGTCAGGAGAACTTCTCAGGTTTGTCCTGGAGGGACTCGTCCAGGGAATTGCTGGAGGTATTGGTATCGTTTTACCGTATTTTATACCCCTCGTGTTCCTCCTTTCCTTTCTCGAAGATCTCGGTTATCTCCCGAGAGTGGCCTTCCTGCTTGACGGTCTCATGCATAAGATAGGATTGCACGGTAAATCCATTATTCCACTTATTCTTGGATATGGATGCAGTGTACCTGCAATCGCTGCAACGAGGATACTTGACAACGAAAGGGACAGAATCATCTCCGCCCTCCTCGTTCCCCTCGTTCCCTGTGCTGCAAGAATAACGGTTATCTTTGCCCTTGTGGCCTACTTCCTGGGCCCCTGGTGGGCACTCTTCTTTTTTGTTTTCAACATCTTTGTCGTTGCACTCCTTGGACGGATTATTAATGGATTTTTCAAAACCCCCTCTTACGGCCTCCTGATGGAGATCCCCTCTTATAAAATCCCTTCACTCAAAATCACCTTTGATAAAACCTGGCTGCAGGTTAAAAACTTCATCTATCTTGCATGGCCACTCCTGATCGCGGGAAGCGTGGTACTGGGAGTAATACAGTATTTGAACATTGACAATTTGATAAACACCGTGTTCTCTCCACTTGTTCACACCGTCCTCGGCCTTCCCCGGGAGGTGGGGACCACTCTAATTTTTGGTATCCTGAGAAAAGAGCTAACCCTCGTTATGCTATCTCAGGCTCTGGGATCGGAGATTGGAAAGCTTGACAGGGTTCTAACCCGGGAGCAAATCGTCGTATTCACCATGTTTGTAACATTTTACATCCCGTGTATTTCCACTATCGGGATAATCTGGAGGGAGTACGGCAAAAAGATAATGTTTTACTCGATTCTCGTGGGACTCACCGTCGCCACTCTCACGGGTGTGTTGTTTAGAATCCTCGTTTAAATCGTGAAAGGGAGGTGTAATGAAAGGGATAATAGTACACGGAGGATCTGGTAAATGGCCGCAGGAAAAGTGGGAAGCGGCAAAAAACGGAGTTCTCCATGCGGCAAGGAGAGGGTACGAGGTACTTGAGAAATCCGGTGATCCTGTGGAAGCGTGCACTAAGGCTGTGATGGCCCTTGAAGACAATCCCATTTTCAACGCAGGAACTGGCTCTGTTTTGACCCTTGATGGCCGCGTGGAGATGGATGCCTCCATCATGAAAGGTTCAACTCTTGAAGCAGGGGCAGTTGCTGGAGTGGAAAATATCAAAAATCCCATCCTCCTTGCGAGAAAAGTGATGGAAGAGACCGATCATGTGCTTCTCGCCGGCGAAGGAGCAATGAAGTTTGCCCGTGCCATGGGCTTTGAATTTTACGACCCTGTTACGGAAGATAGACGGAAAAAATGGCTTGAACTGAAGAAAAAGTTTGATAAGGGAGAGGCAAAACTCCCATGGCACAGGATGCAGGAACTGGTAAAGAGACACCCTGAACTACTGAGTGGTACAGTGGGATGTGTTGTAATCAGGGACGGTGAGATAGTAGCCGGTACCTCAACCGGTGGCGTATTTTTTAAACTGTTTGGCAGAGTGGGTGACACGCCCCTTATTGGTGCCGGCACCTACGCCACCGAATTCGGAGGAGCCTCCGCCACGGGAATTGGGGAGGGAATTATTAGAGTTGTCATGTCAAAATCTGCATGTGACTTTATGAGAATAGGTGTCTCAGCTCCCAAAGCCGCAGAAGCGGTGATAGATATTGTCAACTCCACTGTGAAACTGGATGCTGGAATCATAACCATCGACCATACAGGAAACATTGGATTTGCTCACAATACCCCCACCATGCCCGTCTCTTACATTAAAGAAGGTATGGAACGGGTTTACATAAGCCCGGAAGAATAAACCTCACTGTTGGACACGATAAACATCCCTTTTTGCGAAGGGGGATTTTACACGACTTTGATCCCCCTCCTTTAGAAGGGGGATTAAGGGGGATGATTACCGCTTGAATTTTCAATCCCCCTGTTTCCCCCTCCTCCAAGTGGGATTGTGAGAGAAGATGACCCACCTTCACCAGGTGGATTTTCCAAACACCCTCTCCGTCGTGTTGACAGAATATTTGAAGAAATGTATATTTTCAACATGTGGGAAATTATAACAGCCGTTTCAGTACTAATAATTGCAATTTTCTGGGTTATAACATCTGTGGGACTCCTTATACTTTTCAGATCCGTGAGGAGGTCCATTGAAACATTGAACCAGCGGTTGGGAGAGCTTATTGATAAACTCACGCCCGTTGCAGAAAACCTTGAGAGGTCCAGTGAGAAGGTAAAAGAGATCGTAGATCATGTTGACGATGTGGTTGAGAGTGTTGACGGGGTATTCCAGCCTCTTAAAGAGAATAAAGATACAGCGTACAAGGGATTGTTCATTGGCCTTGCTTCGACCATTGGAGTTAAGGCCCTGAAAAATTTCATAAAAAGTAAATTTTTTTAGATAAAAAGGAGGTGTTTGCCATGGCTGAAAAAGAGAGCAGCGCAGTTGGGATCCTTTCATTTATCCTTGGTGCAATTTTTGGAGCAGGTCTTGCCCTGCTCGTTACCCCCAAAACCGGGGGAGAGATGAGAGAGAAGGTGAAAGAGGCGGCCGATAAGCTCAAGGATGTTGCACTTGAGAAGGCAAAGGAGCTTCTCGAAGAGGCAAAGGAGGAGATGAAGAAGGAGGTTCAGGAAGAGGAAAAACAGGAGGAGGCTGGCGAATGAGGGTTGGTATCAACGGATTTGGCAGGATCGGGAGACAGGTTTTTAAGATTGCACACGAGAGAAAAGACCTTGAGATCGTCGCTGTCAACGACATTAC
>JALSOY010000228.1 GCA_026986235.1 Caldifarciminota bacterium | reverse complement strand
TAGGGTAAAGATCTGAGGTTGTTCGAAAAATTCCCCTCCTTCAGAAGGGGGAACTAAAGGGGGATGTTTTCCGATTGAAATTCAATCCCCCTAAATCCCCCTTCTCCAAGGGGGATTTTTGGGAAACCCTATTCGTTGAAAAAAAAGACTAAAAAGGGACGATAACCGTAAAATCAACTCTATCTGCAAATTAAGAAAAATACTTTTCGAATACCCTCGGGTAAAGATCTGGATGAAATTTTTTATTTTTATTATAATTTTTTAATGCCTGGTACAGTGGCAGTTGTTGACGACGAGCCTGACATTCTGGAGCTCATTTCGTTGCACCTTGAAAAAGCTGGTTTTTCAGTGAGGAAATTCACTACCGCCGGTGGTCTTTTTAACTATCTCGTTACATCAAAACCTGACCTGATTATTCTTGACCTAATGCTTCCTGACGAAGATGGAGTGGAAGTATGCAGAAGGCTCAAGTCCGACAATGCATACTCTTCCATCCCTGTTATCATGGTTACCGCAAGGGTTTCTGAAACTGATAAAGTCCTGGGCCTTGAACTTGGAGCAGATGACTACATTACCAAACCATTTTCACCGCGAGAGCTCGTTGCCCGCGTGAAAGCCGTTCTGAGAAGGTACACCACCAGGGAGAGATCCGTTATCAATGTGGGAGGAATTTTACGCATAGATCCTTCAAAATACGAGGTATTCGTTGGCAAAACCAAAGTCGATCTTACCCCTACTGAATTTAAAATTCTTTACGCACTTGCGAGCAGGAGGGGCTGGGTATTCTCCAGGGAAAAGCTCCTTTCAGTCGTCCATGGAGACAATAGAGTCGTTATTGACAGGACAATTGATGTACACATAAGGAACATCAGGAAAAAGCTCGGCACCGCCGGGAAGTTCATAAAAAATGTCCGTGGTGTGGGTTATAAACTGGAAGAATGAGTAAGCCTATTTTCAAAAAACACTCCATTTTCTTCCGTATTTTCATCGGGAATCTCCTGATTATTTCAACCCTGTCAGCTCTTATTCTCCTATTTTCGCTAAAAACGATAAGGACTCATTACATCAATACTCTCAGAGATTCTCTGAAAAAGTATGCAAAAATTCTTGAGCCCGAGGTCACGCCCTTCGTCCTGTCCGGAAGTTACGAAGACCTCGACAGATTCGTAAAGAGGATTGGCGCTGAAACCTCTGTTCGTATAACCATAATCGCACCAGATGGGAAGGTTCTTGCAGATTCCAGAAAGGATCCTGCAAAGATGGAGAATCACTTTTACAGACCGGAGATACAGCAGGCCCTGAAAAGGGGATTCGGCAGTTCATTGAGATACAGTACCACCGTTCACTCAAACATGCTTTATGTAGCTATAAAAAAACTGCACACTCCTACTTATTTCGTGCGCGTCAGTATGTTTGTTAAAGATATAAACACCCTTCTTGGAAATTTAAGGTCAGAGCTCTTTGTATTCGTGATATTTGTAACCTTACTCTCGATCCTCGGAGCCTTCATATTCACAAGAAATCTATCAAAACCCATGTCAGAACTGGTTCATGCTGCAGACCTTTTATCAAAAGGGAAATTTGACATCAGGGTGAACATAGAGAGGGACGATGAAATAGGGGAGCTTGCAAACAGTTTCAACATAATGGCAAAGAACCTTGACGACCTATTTAACACCATTAAGTTGAAGCAGGACGAGCTCAACACGATCATCGCATCACTCGATGAAGGACTGCTTGTTCTAAACGCTGAGGGAAAGACGATTCTTTACAACGAGAGTCTTAAGAAACTACTGAAAGTCGATCCGGCTGGAAAGTATTACTGGGAGTTTCTCTCTGACCACGAATTGATGAAATTTCTCGAAAATGCCATCAATCGCAGGGAGAGCGGACGAACGGAGTTTAACCTGCATGGACGGACTTACCTCGCAAACCTTACTGTAATTCATTCAAAACGCGAATTCGTGATCGTTTTTCACGACATAACCGAGTTAAAAAACCTTGAAAGGATAAAAAGAGACATCGTTGCCAATGTATCTCACGAGTTGAGAACGCCTCTTACGGCCATAAAAGGTTATGTTGAGACACTTGAGGAACTCGCACCTCAGGATTTAGAAAACTTCGTCCAGATCCTCAGACGCCACACGGACAGGCTTATTAACATCGTAAATGACCTTTTATCTCTATCCAGACTCGAATCAGGGGGTATCCACCACACACCTGAAAAATTTGACCTCCAGAAAATTGCCCGGGATGTGGTCTCGATGTACAGACCCAGAGCCGAAGAGAAGGGCCTTAGCCTGTGCCTGAAATCAGAGGGAGACCTTTTAATGGAAGGATACCCTTTAGAAATTGAGCAACTCATAGTTAACCTTGTTGATAATGCCATTAAGTACACAGAAAAGGGTCGTGTATGCGTAAAGGCAAAGGGGAACAGGAATACGGTTACTCTGATCGTAGAAGATACAGGAATTGGTATTCCTGAGGAGCATCTCCCGAGAATCTTCGAGAGATTTTATGTGGTCAGTAAATCCCGCTCCCGCAGTCTCGGGGGCACTGGACTGGGCCTTTCCATTGTCAAACATGTGACAGCATTACACAGGGGTGAAATTAGTGTGGACAGCATTCCTGGAAAAGGATCGAGGTTCATCGTCACCCTTCCCCGTTTCTTAACCAAATCTTAACAGAATTTTTATATCACCTTAACACACCCCCGTTATATATAAGACCATAAAAAAGGAGGTGATCATGAAAAACATAATACTGGGACTCGTGATGATGGCAGCCCTGCACGGGAAAGTGACACTTACGGGAGCAGGTGCAACTTTCCCCTATCCTCTGTATTCAAAAATGTTTCTGGAATACAACAAACTCACCGGAGTGAAGGTAAACTATCAGGCAATTGGTTCAGGTGGTGGCATCAGACAGCTCCTGGCAAAAACCGTTGACTTTGGTGCATCTGACGCATTTGTTAGCGATAACGAAATGAAGAAGTTCAGCTCTCCCATAGTCCACATCCCCATGGTGGCAGGTGCCGTGGTAATTACCTATAATCTCCCTGGCAATCCCACGATCAGACTGACACCTGACCTCATCGCTGGCATTTTCCTCGGAAAAATCAAAAAATGGAACGACGAAGCACTCAAAAAAGTAAACCCCGGTGTGGATTTACCCGACATGAAGATAGTTGTTGTACACAGATCAGATGGCAGCGGGACGACTTTCATTTTCACAGACTACCTGTCTAAAATCAGTGATGAGTGGAGAACCACTGTTGGACGCGGAAAGGCCGTCAAATGGCCTGTCGGACTCGGGGCAAAGGGAAATCCCGGGGTAGCCGGTATGATAAAACAGATACCGGGTTCCGTGGGTTATGTGGAATTGATTTATGCGATGAGCAACGACATGCCTGTTGCGATCGTCAAAAACAAAACTGGGAATTTCATAAAACCTTCCATAAAAAGCGTCAGTCTTGCGGCCAACATCAGGCTGCCCGAAGACATGAGGGTTTCACTCACCAACACCGAGGCCCCTTACGGTTATCCTATCTCGGGTTTCACATGGATACTCGTCTATAAGGACTTAAAAGATGGTAAATTGAGTTTTGAAAAAGCAAGGACCCTCGTGGACCTCCTGTGGTGGATGATTCACGATGGACAGAAGTACGCAGAACCCCTGCACTATGCACCTCTATCGGCGAGTGCAAGGGAGAAGGCAGAAAGGATAGTGAAATCAATAACCTACGAAGGGAAAGTGTTGATAAAATGAGAGGAGACAGGTGGTTAAAAGTTTTGCTGAGGGCGAGCGGGGCAGGGACTGCCCCGCTCGCCCTCAGCATCCTGATTACACTCATCTTCGGAAGCCTTCCTGCCATCAAGAAATTCGGCCTACACTTCCTCTCCTCCTCAGTATGGAATCCGGTAACAGACCACTTTGGCCTTCTACCGTTCCTTATGGGCACCATCCTGACATCAATACTGGCACTACTCCTCTCCTTCCCATTCTCCATGGCCATCTCCATTTTCCTCGGTGTTTACCACCCTGAGGGCCCTCTGAGCAAAATAATATCTTACCTCACAGATCTCCTTGCTGGTATTCCATCGGTAATATATGGATTCTGGGGACTTGTTTTTCTCGTCCCTCTGATGCGGAAGTTAGAACTTTCCCTCGGCATACCTCCCTATGGGGTTGGAATCCTCACAGCTTCTATCGTGCTTTCAATTATGATCATTCCATATACTGCATCTCTATCAAGAGAAATTCTAAAAATGGTCCCCTCAGAGATAGTTGAAGCAAGCTATTCTCTCGGAGCTACCACCACGGAGACCATTCTCAAAGTTATTCTTCCGTACGCAAAATCAGGTATCCTTGCAGGTATATTTCTCTCTCTCGGTAGAGCCATTGGAGAAACAATGGCAGTCACAATGGTAATCGGAAATTCCAACACCCTGCCATCGAGTTTATTCGCACCAGGGAACACGATGGCGTCCGTCATAGCAAACGAGTTTACGGAGGCAACCCGAAGTATTCACCTGAGCTCTCTGATATACATAGCGCTGTGGCTCTTCGTCCTCACACTTCTGGTAAATCTCGCAGGTAACATTATTGTAACCCGCATGGAGGTCATTGGTGAAAAGAAAAATCTTTGATAAATTGTTTAAAGGCTTCGTAATTCTCCTTACACTCCTTTCAGTTGCTCCTCTGTTACTTATCCTGTTCATGATTGTAAAAAATGGTATAACCGTTATAAATTGGTCGTTTTTCGTGAAACTACCGGCACCTCCCGGTAACGCAGGAGGGGGTGTCCTGAATTCCATTGTGGGAACCTTTGAACTTATCGTACTGGCAGTTGCCTTCGCCATTCCACCGGGAATACTGACAGGCGTCTATCTTTCTGAAAGAAGAAGCAGGTTCTCAAATGTAATCAGAACTATCGTGAATACATTACAGGGATTACCCTCAATTGTTGTGGGAATTATAGCTTATCTTTGGGTCGTCAGACCTCTTGGAGGATTCTCCGCTCTATCCGGTGGCTTCGCTCTCTCTCTGATGATGCTACCTGTCGTTATCAAGAGTACAGAGGAAACTTTAAAACTAATACCCTACTCCCTCAAAGAGGCGTCCTTCGCACTTGGAGCCAATTATGGAAGAACACTGTTCAAAGTAATTCTTCCCTCGGGCATGGGTGGAATAATCTCAGGTGTGGTCATTGGTATATCGAGGATTGCCGGTGAGACAGCACCTCTTCTATTCACGGCATTTGGGAATCCCTTTTTAAATGTCAATCCGTTTAAACCGGTGGATGCCCTACCTCTTCTGATATTTAATTATGCCATGAGTCCTTACAAAAGCTGGCACGAAATTGCCTGGGGAGCCTCCCTTGTACTCGTGGTATTTGTCCTTTTACTCAATTTTGTAGCAAAAATGGCAGGTGAAAAATGGAAAGTAAGATTTTAAAAATAGTGGACTTGAACGCAGGGTACTACAACAACCATGTACTGAAAAATGTAAGTTTTGACATTCACGAGAAAAAAATTACTGCAATAATGGGACCCTCCGGATGCGGTAAGTCAACTCTCATAAGGTGCATAAACAGGATACACGAAATGACCGAAGGTGCGTATGTGAATGGTAAAATTCTCCTGCGAGGTAAAAACATTTTTGATATGGAAGCCACGGATGTGAGAAGAAAAATCGGTATGGTGTTTCAGAGACCCAACCCGTTTCCCAATATGACAATATACGACAATGTGATAGCCGGTTACATCCTTACAGGTGTCAAGTTGTCCAGGAGCGAAAAAGACGAGATAGTTGAAGATTCACTGAGAAAAGCCTTCCTGTGGGATGAGGTTAAAGACTTCCTGAAAAAACGCGGGACATTCCTGTCAGGTGGGCAGCAACAGAGACTCTGTATTGCAAGAGCCCTTGCGATGAAACCGGAGGTCCTCCTACTTGACGAACCCACATCCGCCCTTGATCCAAGAGCCACTTTTATGATCGAAGAACTGCTCCTCGAGTTAAAAAAAGAAATAACCATAGTTCTCGTCACCCACAACATGTCCCAGGCTGCCAGAATCTCTGATTACACAGCCTTCATGTATCTGGGTGAACTCGTAGAATTTGGGCCAACAAACAGGGTTTTTACAACCCCAAAAAATCCAAAAACAGAAGAGTATTTAACCGGAAAATTCGGTTAGGAGATAAAAATGGTCGTGAGAAAAATTGACGAGCTGAAGAAAAAGATAGTGATAATGGCTGATATAGCCAGAAAAATGGTTGAAAAAAGCATAAAAGGACTGGTTGATAAGGACGAAACCCTTCTTAAGGAGGTAATAGAGCAGGATGAACCGGAGATTAACAAACTGGAAATAGAGATAGATAAAATGTGTACGGATCTCATAGCTTTATACCAGCCAAAGGCAGGAGATTTGAGAACAATTCTGATGATCCTGAAAATGAACAATGACCTCGAGAGGATAGGTGATCTCGCTGTCAATATATCGGAAAGTGCAGATTACCTGATTAAACGACCCATGGTCAAACCCCTTATAGATATCCCACGAATGGCCGGTATTGTTCAGGAGATGCTTTCCGATGCCATAAATTCTTTTCTCAGTTGCGATGCAAAGCTCGCAAAAAGGGTCTGCGAAAAGGACGATCTCGTAGATAGCTTAAGAGATCAGATTCTTAGAGAACTCGTAACATACATGATAGCAGATCCCGGTACGATAGAAAGAGCCCTTCACCTTCTCAGAATCTCGAGGAACCTTGAAAGGGTAGGTGATCTTTCAACAAACATCTGTGAAGATGTGATCTTCATGGTGGAAGGAAAGATCATCAAACACGGAGGCCTTAAAGAAGAAACAGAAGATTGAAAATATGCGGTAATCATCCCCCTGTCCTCCTCCTTTAGAAGGGGGACTTTGGTCTTCCAAAAATCCCCCCTCTGGGAAATGGGTATTCTCAGATCTGGGATCTATTATACGAAATTAAAACCGTTAAAACGGTCTTTCCACAATCGGGCAGGTTGATCTTTACATGGATTTTACTTTAACTTCTTTCCACGCTAACAGGAGGATTGATCATGGAAAATGTTATAGTTACAGGAGCGTCTTCCGGGATTGGCAGGGCCATAGCCTTGAAATTTAAAGGTGCCAATGTAGCGATAGTGGCAAGGTCCGAAGAGAGGTTAAAGGACCTCAAAAGTGAGATTGAGAAAGCTGGAGGAAAGGCTTTCGTCTATGTTGCAGATGTCAGGGATTTTGACCGTGCACAGGAAATTGTCAAGGATTTCCATGCAAAAGTGGGAAGTATAGATGTTCTTGTCAACAATGCAGGTGCCACAAGGGATAAATTCCTGATTCAGATGAAGGAAGAGGATTTCGATGAGATTATTGACATCAATTTAAAGGGGACTTTCAACTACTCAAAGGCTGTTTCAAGGATAATGTTAAGGCAGAGAAGGGGGGTGATAATAAATATTACATCAGTTGTAGGTATCACGGGAAACCCCGGGCAGTCCAATTATGCTGCATCCAAAGCCGGTATAATTGCATTTACGAAGTCTCTGGCCAGAGAACTCGGTTCAAGAAATATAAGGGTAGTGGCCGTAGCACCGGGGTTTGTTGAGACGAGGATGACCGAGGGGTTGCCCGAGGATGTGAAAAGATCATACCTTGAAAACATTGCTTTAAAGAGGTTCGGGACTCCGGAGGACAT